>WFRY01000414.1 GCA_015486315.1 Desulfobulbaceae bacterium | reverse complement strand
GTATATCAAGGGTCCTTGAGCCTACCCCTGGAATCTTCTGCACAGGCAGGTATCTCAAAAAATCCTTGACCTTTTCATGAGGGACCACCGTAAGTCCGTCAGGCTTTTCAAGGTCAGATGCGATCTTTGCAAGAAATTTATTAGGTGCCACACCTATTGAGCACGTAAGCCCGGTTTCTTTTCTGATCCGGCTCTTTATACTCTCTGCAACCTGAACTGGGGTTCCGAAAAGCCTTTCCGTACCTGTAACATCAAGGTACGCCTCATCCACTGAAGCTTTTTCCATTAGCGGGGTGTAGCTTCCAAGGATAGCCATGATCATACGTGACACCTCCCTGTAGCGACTCATCCTTACCGGCAGGAATACACCTTTTGGACACAGCCGCCTGGCTTCGAAAATGGGCATGGCAGAATGCACACCGAATTTCCTGGCCTCATATGAGGCAGCAGACACTACTCCCCGTTTACCCTTACCAATTATTACAGGTCTTCCCTTGAGGGCAGGCTGGTCCACCTGTTCAACGGACGCATAAAAGGCATCCATGTCAACATGAAGGATATGTCTGTGGTTGGCGGTCTTAAAATTCATCAGGCTGTTTGCAGTATCATTAATAATCATAAGGCAGCAGTTAGTAAGCAAATGCTACGCAAAATAGAATAAACCGATATTAAAAAAAGATGCCATTCCAGAAAGGTGGAAAAATAAATTTTTTCAGGCACTTTTTCCCATTTTTGACTACATGGAATGAACGGAATTCAGCAAGGTGTCTGCAGATATTGCCAGGCTCTCATTTTTTTAGGATTGGCTTATCTAAATATAAAAAATATTTAATAACACAATTAAATTTGCCTGATGAATATCTTGATAAATATATAGATACCATAGAATAAAAAATATTTTCTATAATTTAATTTATGAAAAGAGCTTTAACGATTTATCAAAAATGTTGACGTTTATCTCGTCAGAGTATCGCAAGTCATTCATTTCATCGTACAGTATGGCTAACGCATTAGTCTATCCTTTATAATCTTATTTTATTATTAATTCTATTCTCAGAATTAATTCTTTTTCTTCTTAAATGGTATATGAATTGCTGTTGAGTTGCGCAATACCTTGATATATTTAAGTTTTAAATTGGACAGATCTAAAAAAGCCGTAAAACGGGAAAAAAGATGAAAATAAATTTTCTTTTCCACACTTTTGGACCGGCAATTTTTTTTGATAAGTGATAATTCTTACGGAGGTACCTGTTGAATTATCAAAATGAAGGTTCAATGGTTCAAGGTGCTGGAGAGAACAATATGCAGGAAACAGATCACAAGAAAGCTCATTGCTGGTAGCGAGATTGATCTAATTCAATAACATACTGTCATTACAAACAATATTGGGAAAATGGAGGTGTGATCGTGACGCTGAACAACCATCCCATTTCAAAACTTTGTCCCATAAAACCCATTATTGACGAGGATGCACGGCTTGAGGGGATCGAGCATTCCATCAGGACACTTGGCCTGCTGGTACCCCTGGTTATCACTATGGACAGGAAAATAATAGACGGAAACAGGCGGTGGTATGTCCTCATGAAGATGTACGGGTATGAGTGGTCGGTAAAGACAATTGCTCTTGATGTGTCAGAGGAAAAGGTATGGCCGGTTCACATGGCCTTGAATGCATGGCCCATGACACCCGTGGATCCTGCCAGAAATATGATAACTGCGGCATCCGAAACTGTGAAATGGCAGATACTGTCCCAGCTTGATTATAAGGTGACGGTTAATACCAAAAAATGCAGGTAGAGGGTCATGGCACAGGCAATTACTCATAGACATGGTGACAGAGACAACTTGAGATACCTGCTGCACGCATGCATGCCTGCAGGAAAGTGTATTAGACAACGACAGCAACTTTTCAATGCTGCGGACAGGATCAGCAGTTGGCATCACGCTGTAATCGGCCGATTTCGTCATCTCTGCCAGTGTACCGAGTTGCTTGATGGTCAGGACAGATATGCTGTTCTTTCAATACTCGGTATAGAACAGGATATTTGTAATCGAATCTTACTTGAGGCGGACAGCGCAATGAATATGTCCCGGACCTGTCATATACAGGTGATCAGGGCAACGGAAAAATTAATGATGCACGTTTTGAAGGTCAGGAAGGAAAACTGCCTTGTTTTCCAGCCGGTGTATCCATATTCACCATGCACTCCCAGGCCCTATACCGAATGTCAGCTCAGGAACCTGATCCTTTATTACACAATGGAAAGACGGGAGCAACTGAGCCAGTGCGTAAATTCTATAGCATCAGCAGTGGCTGAGACAATCTATGCGTATCACCAGTTATGCCTTGCCATAACCACCATCCATGATCATAAAACCCGCAGAAAGGCTTTGCAGCTTACAGCCATAGACCCGGAAACATTCAGCCAGACCCTGAATATGTTAAATCCCTTCTACCAGCTCAGGGAGGACAAAAGATGCTGATCAACATCAAAAGAGATGACCTGGAAGAGTTCCTGATTGATCTTGTACGCGCAGGATGTCCTATGCACTTGGGCTGTGACATGCTCAACATTACAATGGATCAGGGACGGTACATCTTCAAGAAACGCAAGACCAGTATCAAGGATATCAAACGTCACCGAAGCCGCAAGAATATAAACAAAGAGGTTCTGGATGTTGCTCACCAGATGCTGGCATCCGGCGCAACAGCCGGTGAAGTTGCGCTGGTAACCGGACTGACTGTGAGGCAGATATGCAAGCTTGACCGCTATGGATACTGGGTTGAAGGCCTGGATAATGTCCTTATGTAATTTAATGCCAGCCGTTTTGATTCAGACCTCATGAAGGATAGCGTTGCCATAGTCATTCCTGCCAGGGTTCTGGATTTGATTTTGGAAAATGCCTTCAGGTTATCCAAGCGGGAAGTCCTTGTGTGTCTGGTAATTTGGCGATATACCCTTTGTCATAACCGTACTGAGGCCTGCCTGCCTTTGAGGTATCTGGAAAAGAAACTTGCGATCCCGCATCAAAAAATATTCCCGGCTCTGAAGTTGTTGATTGAAAAGGACCTTGTGATTCAG
>WFRY01000413.1 GCA_015486315.1 Desulfobulbaceae bacterium | reverse complement strand
AGATTGTGGGGCTTTTTATTACCGCTGAAAGAGGTCTCTCCATGGATAATATTACCTTCCGACCAGGCAAAAATGCTCAATTTATGCGCTGCTACCGACATCGGCAGCAAAACGAAAAGGGTAATAACAGGCAGCAGGGAACGAAGTAAGCGCTTTATTAACCACACTCTTGACATGATAACACCTCTGAATGTAAGCATTTCAGGAACCCCCTGCTGTGCGTGATCAAGGCCCCCGATAATACCCCTGTATATCTGGGGACTTGAGCGCGTGCAGCAGGGTGTTCATGGAGCGCTTACGGAACGAAAACGGGATATGTTGCTCATGATTGATCCAGGCAGAGGATTTCAGGCTGGACTCTGACCAGAAACGCAACCGTAAACATGGTGATAAATCCTTCAATGACCATGACAGGGATATTAGCGATAACTATCACTCTGGCCGTGCTTAAAAAACCGGAATCAGAAAGTGCAAGGGCCAGTGCCATGAGTAGAGAAGAGAGTAAAATTGCCAGTACACCGGCGCTGAACGCGGCAACGGCCCTGGTCTTGTCGTTTTTAAGCCATGGGCGGGCCAGGTAGTAGCAGCACAGGGCTGGAACGGCCATGGTCACCGTGTTGACCCCGAGAACGACAAGGCCGCCGAACTGGAAAAAAATTGCCTGGAGGAACAGGGCAATAAGTATTGCGGGAAACGCCGACCAGCCAAGAATAATTCCAAGTAATCCGTTCAACACCAGGTGAACCGAACCCGGCCCGAGCGGCACATGGACAAGACTTGCCACAAAAAAAGCTGAAGAGAGCAGGGCCGTGGGCATGATATGCTCATAATCAACCTTTTTCAGGCCGATAATGGTACCGGCAGCCGCAATGATGCCGCCGCTGATGAGAACCGGAGCTGACAGAATTCCTTCGGAAATATGCATAGAAAAACGGATGTTACTTTTGTAAAATTTGTAATACCGACATCTTGTACCGTATTCCCGGTAAGTTGTCAAGAAAGGAGGCAGCTTCTCCGGACCTGGTGTTGACATTCATGGATTACTGATAACGGCATTTGGGGATGAACTGTGCTCACAGTTCTCTGCTGGAGCAGGCTTGCAGCCTGTTCCTTTTGTTCATCACAAAGATGTCGTATTCCCGGCAGTTCAGCGGATCTGCTTGACCTGTTATGAATTTATGGTTCCTGTCTACTGGATAGAAAGCGCCGAGAATTCCTCATTCGGCATGATGATGAACGGTTACGTTATTTGCAAGTGGACAGATGGGATTCAGAAGTATAAACTATTAAAATGAAATGGGTTTCACTCATCGGTATTAAATAATCACTGAATGACCACTATACTCTTTACCTTTATCGTTGCCTTTGTGTTTGCCCTGGTTATCACCCCGGTGGTGAACAGACTGGCATGCTGTTATAACCTTGTGGATAATCCCTCAGGCCGTAAGGTGCATAATGTTGCTGTGCCGAGGCTTGGCGGAATTGCCATCTTCCTGGCGTTTTTTTTTCCATTTGCTCTTTTATTCTTTCTCCGTCAACAAAGTGAAGCTGCAGATCTTATTTTTAATGATAGCCGAATCACAGGTTTTTTAATCGGCGCATTGATTGTCTTTGTTCTTGGTTTAATCGATGACATTATAAGTTTATCCTCCATCCCGAAATTTTCCGGCCAGATTTTAGCAGCTGTGGTTGCCTATTCCTGGGGATTAAAGATCAGCATTGTCACCATGCCTTTCGGCGATGGATTGGTACTTGGTATTTTTTCCCTGCCGGTGACCATTTTCTGGTTTGTTCTGGTCATAAATGCAATAAATTTCAGTGATGGGTTGGATGGCCTTGCTGCCGGTATCTGTCTGTTTGTCTGTCTGGCCCTGCTCTTTACCTGTGTTGTCGATAATCGTATAGTTGTGGCGCTGGCATTTTCCTCCCTTGCCGGGACCCTGATAGGTTTTCTTCGGTATAACTTTAATCCTGCTTCCATTTTCATGGGTGACAGCGGCAGCTATTTCCTCGGCTATTGTCTGGCTGCTCTCAGCATTGCCGGTTCTATCAAGGGGCAGGCTACCACTGCCATGCTGATCCCTGTGATAGCCCTGGGAGTTCCCCTCATCGATACCCTTTGGGCCCCTGTCAGACGTTTTGTGGTGGGCCGCAATATGTTTCAGGCAGATCAGGGGCATCTTCATCATAGGCTGGTCAGGATAGGCTTTACCCATCGACGTGCTGTTTTGCTGATCTATGCGGTTACGATTATTCTTGGTATTGGTGCCATCGGACTTGTTCACGCCCAGAGTGATATGGCAGCGCTGATTCTCTTTGTTCTGGGTATCGGAGCGATTTTTTTAACCAGGTACATGGGAGGGACGGATTTTTTTACCATGCATCGAGTGGTAAACTGGGTTCAGGACCTTTCCGATGAGGCCGGGGTCAGCCATGATCGGCGCAGTTTTCTCAACCATCAAATGCGGATCAGCAGGGCTTCAGATCTCAACGATCTCTGGCAGGAGGTCGGGCATGCCCTTGCCTCTCTGGAATTTGATTGTGCCGAATGCAGTTTCTTTTCAGAAGAATCGTTGACGGATGCAGGGAAAAAACAGGAGAATTTTACCTGGCAGCGGCATGATGGATTTGATCCGGCAAAGTTGACCCGTCCCTGTCTGCTTAAAATCGAACTGCCGTTGCACTCAATTGATGGTGCCCATTGTCGGAGCTTTGGTACACTGCTGCTCATCAAGGATATGAGTAATAATCCGGCCTCCCACTACACCCTTAAACGGGTGGAACATCTGCGACGGGCAATCGTCTCAGCTTTGATGCATATGGAACAGTGTTAAGGTACAGTTGTTGTTTTCAGTTGAGTAAAGTTCGTAAAGAATACACCCACCATCCGATATATTCCTTGATTCCTCTGGTTGTGGTGTTTAATGCTTCAGCCTGGGGCAGCCAGTCGAGAAATGATGCATACCGGTCCACGATCTGGTAATCAGTGGCTGCCGGGATCACGGTTATTCCCATCCCCTCAAAAATTGCAGACGCCCGGCGCATGTGATAGGCAGAGGTAACCAGCAGCACTGTAGTAATATGTCTTTGTTTAAGCAGGGGAACAGTATTCAGACCATTCTGGTAGGTGTTGCGGCTTTTTGACTCAAGAAGCATGGTTTTTTTGGGCACGCCCATTATCTGCAGAATTGCTGCCATATCCTCTGATTCGGGCTGATATCCTTCAGCATTTCCTCCGGTCAGAACCATTAGAGGGGCTTTCCCAGCCTGAAACAGCCGGGCCCCGTGAATGAGACGGTCAACACCGCCGTCCAGATCGGATATCCCGGTGCCCGGAACTCTTCCCCGGGTAACACCTCCCAATATGACGATTGCATCTGCAGACGGCATATCCTGCACCGAACGCGGCGGATACCTGCGCTCAAGTGTGGCGAGAATAGAGTCGGCAGCCTTTGGTGTTGATGCACTCCATAAAAGTGTTATGGCCAGCAGAATGGCAGCGGCAGAGATTTTTTTTCTTCCAAAGACGGACAGCAGCAGGGCAAAGATACACAGTAGGATGGAAAGGCCCAACGGATAGACAAACAACGGAAGCAGTTTGGTCAGCATATAGCTCATGATTTATTACCAGCAGAGAGTAGAGTGAGGGGCAGGATAAATGTATTGGATTTTAAGAACAGTAAGCAGAATAGAAATATCATTTAAGTGTGCCGGACAAATATATCCCCTTGTGTGGGCAGGGCATTACAACTTCTTTATTTTCAGGAAAAGGATTTTACCCAGTTCGTTCCAGACCGTTCTCAGGGTCGGTTCGTCCAGCCACCAGTGCTGGTCAGGTGATAACCTGCTGCCAAACTCTCCGGAACTCACGACTGTTACCTGAATATTGCTCGGCTTAAACAGTGAATTAAAGAGCAGGGAAGCGCGTCTTGTATGATAGGGATCGGTGACAACCAGGACGCCTGTAATGGAGTTTTCCCGGCAGTACTCAAAAACCAGGCGGGCATCTGTCTGGGTGTTGATCGAACCGCTCAGGAAAACAATTTTACCGACCTCACTGGTACATGCCGGACATTGCCGGCGGAGCATGGCATCCCAGCATTGTTTGTTCTTATCCACCAGCACAATCCGGTCGACCATACCTGCAGCATACAGGGCCAGACCTTTCTTCAGGCGGCTTCCCCCGCCTCCTCCCAGCACTACGGCTATATCGGCTTTGCGGGGTGGCTGGTCAACAACCAGCCACGCCGGAACCCTGTAAGCTGTCCAGACACCAGTCAGTACAATCAGCGCAATACCCAACACTGTCCCTGCAAGCAATATCAACAGTCGTGATCGTAACAAGGCGGAATCATCCTGCAGTTCTATTTTTTGATGAGAAGATAAGCACCCTGCATGAGACGCCTCAGGTAGAGCAGGGGGAGGGCCGTCTTATGTCCTGTATTATAACGCCATAACATATACTGAGCCGGAGGAAAGAGATTCTGCAGCAGGTAGTGCAGGCGCTGCCTCCATGTAGACAGCTCTTTCAGGTCCATGACCGCTTTATTTTTAATACCTGCTGCTCTGCCCGGCTGTAGATACACGATTGTGAATTCATCTTCAGGTGATTGCTGCAGGAGGGATTCCAGGGGGGGCGATAACGTAGTCCCGAACCAGGACCGGGCCGTACAGAGCGCATCGGTGCATATCCTGACTATCTTCAGTTCTGCAGCTGTACGGCAGAACGCTGTCGCCTCCTCATGGGATAGTGCTTCACTTAAAAGATGAATATCGTAGAGCCAGATCAGTTTGTCCCCGCCATGGGAAAAATGGCCTGCCCGATGAAAGCAGGCAAGTATCAGAGCGTCAACTCTCCCGGGGCACCAACTGTCCGGCCCAAGTTCAGGAATGTTCACAGCCCTCGCAGCAAGTCGCTCATAGTTGAACAACCGGCTGAATCTGCGGTCATTATTGCTCACCATCCAGTGAATATCAAAACTGTTGAAGAGCCCGGCGCTTTGTGAGCTGCCATAGCACATCTGTGAGTTAATTAAATCAACCGATGCCTCGTGCAGGGCCTTATAGCCAAGCCGTTCCATTATCTCAGCAGTTTTTGCCCGAGCTGATTCAGGAATCAGGATATCCGTATCGCATCGCGGCCGCATGCCCGGGGCAGGGTAGAGTGTATAGGACAACGGTGTTCCCTTGAGCAGCAGCGGTCTGATGCCCGCCTTTGTAAAGGAATGAAGCAGAGCGGTCAGTTCAACCTGCAGGCGTAATTCAGCTGCTGTTTCATGCAGAACTCTGCTGTGCAGGCCGGTCTGTATATCATGCGGCCAGCCCACCGCCCCTTTACGGCCGCCTATTTGATTCCAGAGCAGCGGCGCAAGACCTTGTGCTGTAATATCCTCTAGAAAATCATTTGTAGACGCGGCTGTGTTTTCAGGCCAGTCACAGGTGTTTTTGATAAAGATTCTTTGCAGGATTTTCTCGGTTCCTTCATGCAGGTCGACTGAACTCATATTGCCAATCCCGCTGTCCGGTAGAGATTCAGTGTCTGCTGAAAAACATGCTGATGATTGAATTCCTGTACAACCAGTTTTCTTCCTGCTTCACCGAATTTTCGGCACAGCAGACGGTCGCGCAGCAGTACAGTTATTTTTTCAGCCAGAGCCCGGGCATCATCCACCGGAATCAGAAATCCGTTGATGCCATCCTGTACAATCTCCCGGCAGCCCGGTACATCTGTTGCAATAAGAGGAACTTCCATGGCGGCAGCTTCAATCAACCCGCGCGGCACTCCCTCCCGATGACTGGGCAGCACAACCAGGTCGACATCGTTCATCAATTCCCGGATATTTTCTACATGACCGAGAATCTCAACGCATCCCTGCTGTTTCCAGTCGGCCAGCTCGTCTGCAGATACAGCGGAAGGGTTTCCAGGGTCGGACGCACCGGCTAACAGAAATTTTATTCTTTCCTTACGCTTCGAGATAAGTTCGGCCGCATCTACAAAGGTTTGAATTCCTTTTTCCCGCAGCAGGCGCGAGGCGAGCAGAACAGTGAATTGTCTTTCCCGGTTTTGCTCAGACGGTACAAAATGGTCCGTATCCACTCCGGATCCCTTAATCAGACGGACATGCCCTGCATTAATTAAGTCAAGCCGGGAAAACAGTTGGTTATCATCAGGGTTTTGCAAAATCAGGTAACTTGTATTCCCCCGGAGGGCTGTTCGCAGCAGTTGTTTGACAACAGGGCGCAGCATCCGTGCCTTAAATGAGCTGCTGATAAAGATGTGGCCAAGGCCGGTAACGGCATTAATACGTTTGTCAATACCGACAGTCTGTGCAGCCAGAGATCCGTACACAACGCATTTAATGGTGAAATTATGGATTAGATCTGGTCGTTCCTGCCGGTAAATCATACGGATTTGCCGGAGAAGTCCTGCTTCACGAATCGGGTTCAGGCTCCTTCTGTCCATGGGCAGTCCGATCCAGCGGAAACCGAGTGCTTCAAAACGGGCTCCATAGTCCCCGACCGGCGACATCATCACCACGTCACAGCCCTTATCACGCAGGAATTCAGCCAACCCGAGCCGGAAGTTAAACAGGTACCAGTCAGTATTGGCAAAAAAGATTATTTTCATAAAAGAGAGAGCACATATTCCCGCAGACCTATCGTCCGGTCCCCGGGCGATTACACCATCCAAATTATTCAACAACCACCCCGCTCACCCGGGCGATAATCTTACTTCACCGCATAAATAAACGGACGCCTGAACATGCCGGCCATGTGATGTTTGCTGTTTACCCGTAATGCTATAACATTATTGCCTGCGTTCATCTTTCCGGTTACATCGACGTCCCATTCAAAGCGGTAGTCGTTCTGCCACCAGATGTCCTTTTGTTCACGGTGGGCAACCTCATCGCCGTTAATATACAGCCGGCACTCGTTAAACAGACCGGGAAACCGCAGGTGCAGCTCTGCTCCTGCTTTATCGTCCGGTATTACAACATCTGTCCGGTACCAGGCATAACCGGTGTAGCTCTGCCTGTCCGGATTTCGAATTCCCTGGGCCTGCATGTACAGGTCGGTGCGCAGCATTTCCCAGGTGTCTGCGCGGTAGTCCTTGCGCAGATCAAGGGTATAGGTTGTATGTGCTGCATTCCAAAAGGTCAGATCAACAGGACCTGCAGCATATTTGTTTTTAATACCTATGTTTTTGGGGTCCCGCATGAATGCCCATTCAAGAGGTAATTTGGCGATCAGTTCACCCTGCTCGCCATTAACAAATTGGAGAAGCTCACGATACTGCTTAACCTCACCCGGCCACCAGGCATAGCCCCGTCCCTCCACTTTCATCTTTTTATAGGTGGTAAAGGTGCCGTTCATGGCAGTAAGTTTTTCTCGGATGACCAATGCCTGCTCACCCAGTTCGATTGCTTTATTATAGTTGATTTTCGTGGCAGCTGCCTTGACCATGCCCATATACATATTGGTGATATCAAAGCTCATGCGTGTAAATTTGATTCGATCCAGATACAGCCGTTCGTTTCTGGTCGGTTCTACCTTGTTGCTGAGCGCAGCCGTGAGAATCTCTGCCTGTTCAAGATGGGTCTTCATCTCCTTGAGAACCCGGGGTGTATAAATGGCCGGAGCAACGAAAAATTCATGTTCCGTAACAATGGTCTCTTGCCATGCCATGAAGACGGCGTTCCAGTAGTCCCGCATCGGTTCTGCGGCCGGGCCATAGAATGATGTGTAAAAGTCATCGAGCAGGGCAGGGACATCTGCATCAGGGTTCCACATCAACCGACCGCGCAGGTAGAGGTTGAGAAAAGTGGTGGCAATGGCGTTACGGCTCTCGGTGTTTATACCCAGAATACCGGCATCCCGGTAATGTTTCACATCCTGGACAAATGCCTGGTGCGAAGGGTTGGGGATATCCCGCCAGACGAGCATGCCCTGGTCATAGTCATAGATGGCCAGCCTGCCGTCCATTACCTTCGCCCACTTGTACAGAAACTCTTTATACTCCTGCCGCGGCGGTGACTGCAGCGAATCCATGCCGTGAATGGGGTCTATGTCAATGGGGGCAAGTTGGCAGAAAAGAGGCTGCTCAGCCTTCATGTCGCGTACAGGGGGGATGGTCATGTTGGCATAGGCCAGAAAACCGATTTTAGCCTTGCTGGCCGGATGTTTTTTTCGAAGAATTTTTGCTATATTATTATACAGTTGCAGGAATGGGTCGGTCACGCTCCAGCGCAGGAAATACTTGTCCCACTGCAGCCGCATCAGCTTCTGGTCGCCCGGATATGGAGATGTGTAGGTTAAATCCTCCATGCTGAGTGAGAAGTCCGTACCTGCCGCATACATACCGTCTACCTGGGCCGCAATATGCTTTGCCGTCTCAGGGGCAGTAAAGGCGAGGGTGCCTGCGCTTTTTCCCAGGTCTTTAATGTATTTACCGATTGCATGCCCGGTGGGAGGAAAGCCGTTGCGGCCGGTGGTCATAAAGTTGCGGCGTTGAAATTCTTCCTTGCCGCTGTTGTCCCCCAGCCAGGAAATCCAGTAGGTTCGTATCTCAAAGGGAGGTGCATAGCTGTAGTCAAGATCGCCTATTGTCAGCCGTTTATGATCGGGTATACATTCGCCGAACTCAGTGGGCATAAACCATCTGCAGCCCCACCGGTGCAGTAGTTCAGCCACAGCAAAATAGTGGCTTGCATCATTGCTGCCGGCAAGATAGATCCGGTTGCCGCTCCGGCGAAGCACAATGGCATCACGGCGAATGATCTTTTTATGGGAACCCGTTTTTTTAAGGACGTCCGTAAGGGAACTGTCGGCCTTTAACGCTTCCCGGCCGATATAAAAAACCGGTGTGCTGCTCTTGCCGGCCTCTGCAATGGCATCAGGACTGCTGATAATTGCCGGAACCGCCCCGGACATGAGCCCGATGTATTTAGCCAGGTCCCGGGCAGCCAGATTTTCTTCTTCGCCTGCATTACCTGCAACAACAATAACCGCAGTGGTTGTAGCCTGATCAACGATTACAAGATCATTGTCTGCTGCCATGCCGACAGATGTACTTAAGATCAAGATGATTATCAGGGGAAACAGTTTCATGGCTACCTGTTGCAGTGTCTACTCAAAATGTGAAGTTATTTTTGATTGCATCCTAAGCCCAAAAAGTAGAATTACCCATAAATCCTCCACTTCCAGTGGAGGCCCCGGAGAGGTTTCTACGGATCCGGGAGAGATTCAATAGGTTCGTCCCTCGAAGCAAGCCCCGCCACAGGGTAACTTTGGAGGAAGAACCTATACATGAATGGGAGAGTTTATCCCACGTACGATGGGATTGCAAATACCATATAGTTATCGTGCCGAAGCGATATTCATTGTTGGATGTTAAAAAGGTAAGCGCTTCATTAACCACACTCTTGACATGATAACACCTCGGAATGTAGGCGTTTCAGGAACACCCTGCTGTGCGTGATCAAGGCTCCCGATAATACCCTTGTATATCTGGGGACTTGAGCGCGTGCAGCAGGGTGTTCATGGAGCGCTTACTTAAAAAGCATCCGGAAAATGTGATCAAAACAACCATTGCAACAAAACGAATGATGTAGTGCCATGTTGGCACTGTCTGTACAGATAACTCGCTGTAATAAGCAAATATTTTTTTTGAGGTATAAAGTCGGTTACGTTAATGACATTGAGGTTGAACCAGCTGAAGTCACTGCTTCCGTGATCCTGAATACAGACCTCCAGCCGGAAAAAAATACCCGCCATGATGGCGTTCTGAACCCCTTGTACTTCTCTCAACTGGTGCATATGCACCAATTTTGCTGGTGCATATGCACCATGAACCAGATTATTTCTCTATAGATGGAGAGGTGCTCCGGCGTAATTACTTGAATTCGTATCTTTTATTTTGTTTTCATCTGGATGGAATAGATTTTGCTATACAATTTGGTATGAATGATCGTAGAATCCATCAGAGAAGACCCTTAGCGGTTCCTGTTGTCTGCTATCCCAATGGAGGAAGCAACGATCCAGGAAACTGTTTTTTCGGCAAGACCATTGACGTAAGTATGGATGGTTTACGTCTTTACTGCAAACATCTGTGCATGGTGGAGCCCGGCGCGGAATTGAATCTGTTGGTTTTTAATATCGAGCGACAACATGACCTTCAGGCGGATGCTCCTTCGTGCATTCGGATACAGGTGTGCTGGGTGGATTCACCGCAACAGGTTTTTGGCGTCCAGTACCTGGAGTAGTCTTCTGCCTGACAATTTTACAATTGAAAGGCAGGGTAATAGGTAAGCGTTTCAGGAACGCCCTGCTTGCATGCGCTCAAGTCCCCCGATTATTCACGACATAGAGATTAACACCTGGAATACGAAGAAGCTTGAGCAGACCAATACTGTTCTGGATGCTCTTCGGAAGATTATCGACCGGGAATCGGACCAGCAGGAAGCCATTGAGCGGGCTATGCAGTTTTTTGATCAGCTCTACAAAAAAAATCAATGAGTCGTAGCGGTTACTGTCGATCACCATATGTTTTTTACTTCACGTTATTCTTGATGCCGAATTTCTTCATCCGATAACGGAGCGTATTTCGGGTAATTCCCAGTTTTTCGGCCGCTCTGGTTTGATTCCACTTGCATGCATTCAAGGCTGCAATGATCAACTTCTTCTCCCTTGAGTTGAGATTCATGGCCTCTTTTACGCCGGTTTTCAGGGTAGTTTTCATGTCCCGTATTGCCCGGGGTAAATGGTCCGGAGTGATCGGTCCTTCTCCGCAGGTAAGCACGGCCCGTTCAATAACATTGCTGAGCTCACGGATGTTACCGGGCCAGGCCCAGGCATGGAGAAGGCGGATCACATCTTCGCTGATGGCCGGTATCGTTTTATTAGCTGATTTACTGAATCGTGCGAGAAAGGTAATGACGAGCAATTCAATATCTTCTCTTCGGTTACAGAGGCGGGGAATATGGATATGGATGGTGTTGAGGCGGTAGTAGAGATCTTCCCGGAAGGTATTTTGCAGGATCATCCCGGGCAGATCATGGTTGGTTGCCGATAAAACTTTCACGTCAATGGGAATGGATGTCTCGGATCCCAAAGGGTTGATGGTTTTCTCCTCCACGGCATTGAGCAGTTTCGCCTGCAGGGCCAGGGGAAGGTCGCCTACTTCATCAAGGAAGAGAATGCCGGTATCTGCCCTGCTGAAAGCACCGGAAAAATCGGTTGATGCTCCGGTAAACGAACCCCGTTTATGACCGAAGAGTTCACTCTCCAGCAGTTCGCCGGGAATGGCTGCACAGTTCACCTTAATAAAGGGGCCGTTTTTCTTGGGTGAGGCTGCGTGGATGGCCCGGGCAGCAAGCTCTTTGCCGGTGCCGGAAGATCCTGTGATAAGGACGGCACTTGTCCCTGCGGCATACAGAGTAATTTGCCGGCGTATTTTTTCCATAACCGGGGACGTCCCGATCATTGCATAGTCGGTATCTCTCTTATCCGGTCGTGAGGCCAGGGCACGGGCAACCACGTCGAGAAGTCTGTCATTGTCCACAGGTTTGTTCAAATAGTCAAAGGCCCCTTCCTTCATGGCTCCGACCGCGGTTTCTACCGTACCGAATGCAGTAAGGACAATAAGGGGGGCATTCAGCCCGTGCCGGTTCCTGTATTGGAGGACTTCCAATCCGTCT
>WFRY01000412.1 GCA_015486315.1 Desulfobulbaceae bacterium | reverse complement strand
TGTCAAAGCCGTGAGAGAGGCGTATCTTGCTGCAATTAACGAAGGAAAACGGGTGCAGATATAAACTTGTTTCGATAAATTCAAGAGGAATGCAACATGCCGACAATATCCATGTTTTGTGGTCTTGTCCATTGCTGATGGTAAAGTTCTGAGTGGTGAATTACCCCCCAATAAAATGAAACTTGTTCAGGCCTGGATTGAGATTCATCGGGAGGAATTAATGGCGAATTGGAAGCTTGCCATGGAAGGTCAGAAACCATTTAGGATTGATCCCTTGAAATAGTACGAAACAAAACGGATATGAAATTATGCTTAAAGTAAAACGAATAGAACCTCGTGATAATTATCTTCTTTTTGTTGAACTGTCTAACGGTAAAACCGGCTTGTTTGATGTGAAACCCTACCTGGAAAAAGGAATTTTTTCAGAGTTAAAAGATACAGATTATTTTTCTGCAGCTCGTCCTGCCTTTGGTGGTGTAGTTTGGCCGCATGAGCAGGATTTCAGCGCTGATACTATCGCTGCTGAGATGCAGTGAAAAAATGGCTGAAAACTGCACGCTGACAACTGAAAACTCAGACCGTATCTGTTCAACTATGGCTCATTTTTCGCTTTAACAGCAGGTTTTCTCCTGCTTAACCATCTCATTTTTATCGAGGTCCATGTATGGAATACTTAGCGCCAAAGAGCACATGCCTGCTCTGCAAATCGGAATTTACGAGAAAGGGAATAGGACGGCATCTGACAGCATGCCTGAAAAAACACTCTCCCCGGACAAAGGAAACATCAGCACGAAAGTATTGCTTCCTTTCCGTCCATGACGTTTACAATAATGATTATTTTCTCTTTCTGCTGGTCGCCCAGGATGCCACTCTGGAAGACCTTGACGATTACCTGAGAAAAATCTGGCTTGAGTGCTGTGGCCACCTGAGCGCCTTTTCCTATGGGAAATGGCTTGAAGAACTCTCCATGACCACAAGAATCAGACAGGTCTGCGCTGATGGCCGCACCCTTACGTACATATACGATTTTGGCAGCACCACAGAACTGCAGATTAAGATTTTCCGGGAAGTGACAAGCGCAATGTCCATCAAGGATGACATTATCCTTCTGGCACGTAACGCCGAACCTGTTATCCCATGTGATAACTGCGGCAAGCATCCTGCAAAACATATCTGCACCGAGTGTCAATGGGACGATGCCGGCTGGCTGTGTGAGAAATGTGCGGCAACTCATGAATGCGGCGAAGAAATGTTTCTGCCGGTCGTGAACTCGCCAAGGACCGGCGTCTGTGCATATACCGGTGAAGGCACAAAGATCATTAAAATAAAGTAGGAGATGTCGGCACAGAGTTTTGCTGGAACCACGGATAACCACGGATGGGCACAGATAATTTTTATCTTGTAATCCGTGTTTATCCGTGTCCATCCGTGGTTCAAAAGGGTAGAAAATGAATACATCTGACATCTGAACATCTGAGATGGGACTTTTCATGGGCTTTTGATACCGGAAATACAATTCACGCCCGCCATATCAGAACTGATAATGGCTGGAAAATCTTACTGGATCGCGGGCTGGATATTTTTCAGCATTATGACATGAATCGAGCTTTTTCTCTGAATAACAGGATGCAGAAGTATCGTTCCTGCAAGGCGTTTGAGGTGACTTTTATCGCTGAAAAGATTGCAAAATAATTATTCAATCACAATCGTTATGCAAGAAAATTATCATCCCGTTATCGTTTTTGATCGTACGTTCCCCACCCCCCACCACCTCCAAAGGCGGTGGTTTTGACCGAAAATCAATATCCTTGGTCCCCTTGGAAACGGCTTCAGGTGGAATAGCAGCCAGTCTTACATACTGATTGGAGGAGGCATGGGAATTGCTCCGCTTCTTTTTCTTGCGGCACGCTTGCACAACACAGGAAACCCGCCGGTGATCATCTTGGGGGCTGCCACCGAATCAGACCTTGTCCGTATTGACCACTTCCAGACCAGGGCGATGGAACACGTTTTTTTTCAGCAACGGAGGATGGCACTCTTGGCCACAGGGGCTTGTAACCGAAGTGCTCACAATACTGCTTGACCAGCGCCCGGATAATGGCACAGTGAGTGCCGTTATCACATGCGGACCATTTCCCATAATGCGGGCGGTAGCCGCAATCTGCAGGGAAAGGGGTATCCCGTGCCAGGTATCACTTGAAGCACACATGGCATGCGGCTCGAGACTCTGCCTGGGGTGTGCGTCCATTCAAAACATTATGCGGACTATATTCACGTA
>WFRY01000411.1 GCA_015486315.1 Desulfobulbaceae bacterium | reverse complement strand
GTAGATTGAACCATGGGTTTATGACAAGTCCGTTTCCCCCGTTGAGCTGCTTTGCATATAACAGCTTTGTGATAAACAAGAGGACCAGGCTGCAAGCCTGCTCCAGCAAAAGTTTTCTGCACCACCTGAATAAGTTACAAAGGAACAAGGCCGTTAAAGTATTCTAATCCGTCATCCCCGAGGCAGTAGTCGGGGATCCATAACATTTTTAAACAACTGGAGCGAAGTCTACGCTATCTCCCGCCCGACAGATCGCGGGATGACGGAGTAACTGATAGACTGTTGAAAACGTAATGTGTTACAATAACATTACCTATTCTCTTATTATTCAATAATTCCAATAATCTCCCATGATAAAAACATCCCGCACCGCTGTTCCAGATACCCAAACATCAAACGAAAAGATTCTCCAGCGCCTGAAAACCGTGCGTAGATGTCGACCTGATATACTGTCACTTGCCGGTGAGTGGTCCACTCGGACACCGGAGGAGTATGAAACCCTGGCTTTATCTTTAATTGAGCATGGTGAAGCCGAGCTCCTGGGAATATTATTAAACGTGGCCACGGTCAACTCCGTGAAAATGTCCCCGGATATTTTGGCTCTGTGTATCAAAAACGTGGACAACATCACTGATGCGGCCTTTGCTTTCGCCCTCCAGGATGAACATGCTGTGGACCCCTTGCTTGAAACCGCACTGGCGGAAGACATCTCATGGGAAAGGCAGGCCATGTGCGCTCTTATTGCAGCGGAAATCAGCGTAAAATTCAATTCCCCGAAGCAGCCGGTTCGCCGGGTATTATGGCAGCTTTCCCGTGAGATCCATGCAATAAACGTAACACTTGTAATAGAGATGGCTCTCTCTATTCTGGACAACAAAGATACAACCGGACCGGAACCATCCCGGATCATTGAGCAGGATCTTCTTAAAAATCTTCCTGAGTTACCGCCACCGGTTATTCTTGGCGGTGAAACCACAATGCGGCGTTCAATTCCCAAGCTGGGACGTAATGAACCCTGCCACTGCGGCAGTGGAAAAAAATATAAAAAATGCTGCTACAGAAAGGATCAGGATCTATCACGGGATTCTTCGGGACATCTTAGAGTTGCGAAGTCGGAATTTCTGGCCCAGCCTGTGCTTGTCAATGATACGGCTCTCATTGACAAGATGCGACCATATGAACTGAACAAACTCGACCCGACCGAAATGAATGAAGATCAGCTCTTTGCGGGGTATCGACGGACGGAACTGTATGGTCTGCGTGAAGTTGCCTGTAAAATGCTCTCTGAATTACAACAGAGACCGGGAAAAGAAGAATTTGCCATGGGACATATGGCTGATCTGTTCCTCTCCGCCCTGAATGCCGGTGACAGAGAAGTTATAAAAAAAATCAAGGAACTGGTCCCGGAAGACGATCTTTTCTGGTCCGACACGGACAGGCTGAGTTACAAACTTTTAGACAAACCAAATCTCTTCGACGATCTCGAAGCAATCTGCAAAAAAGCCGTAACCGGTGATCAGGAGCCCCATGAATTTCACCTTCTTAATCTCAGCTACGCATTTGAAAAAACACTGCCTGCCATGAGTGTCGTTTTCGGCAGGGCCGCAATCGTATCCGAACCTGATCGTTGGTTTGACAATGACAGTCTCATGGACGTTATCGAGCGAGCCAGAATTTCTCTTGACCTTGAACCATGGGGAGATCCCATAGAAAAATATCTCGACTGGACCGACGAGCAGGCAAGCCAACAGTTCTCCGACACGACAAAAGACCGGAAAATACAGGAACTACAGAAACAGTTGGCGGAAACAAAGAAAAAATCTGCTGCTACGTTTAAAAAATTACGACATAAGAAACGTGAACTGACCACTCTTGTGTCACAGCATACTACGGACAGAGATAAAGCTGAAAAATCGGCAGAATCGACAACTGCACACCCGGCAAAACCGGTCATGCATAATCCCGCCGAAACAGTCTCGCTGAAGAGAAAAATTGAACGATTAAAAGATGAAATCAGTGAACAACAGGCAGATCGACGCCGGTGGCGTCAGGAAGCAAAAAAACTCCGGCAGGAGCAGATCAGCTCTGAAGAAAAACAACTGAGGCCGAATGATCCCGTCGGCGCCGAACAGACCAGCCCCACTACCCCATTAGCATCAAAAAAATTTCTCCTCCCTGAATTCACCAGAGCATTTCGTAAAAGATGTGAGACTCTACCGCGGGATATCGCTGCCAGGGCAGCGCAGGCAGCCATCGGCTTTGCAGTCGGGGATAAAGCAATCCTGCAGCAGACCACACCCCTCGAGACAATACCCCATTACTATCGAATCAGAATCGGTATCCACTACCGGCTACTTCTTTGTCAGGAACCCGGAAAGGCGCTGCTGGTACTGGACATAATCGCCCGGGAAAATCTGAAAACATGGATACGGCAGCATTCGTAACCGGTTGCACGACCTTTTCCCCTCCTGAGAAAAACCAACTCTATCAAGGTAAGCGCTCCATGAACACCCTGCTGCACGCGCTCAAGTCCCCAGATATACAGGGGTATTATTGGGAGCCTTGATCACGCACAGCAGGGTGTTCATAAAACGCTTACATTCCGGCGTGTCATCATGTCAAGAGTGTAGTTAATGAAGCGCTTACCTATCAAGGTACCGGGCATAACAAAGGGTTCAATTATGCAGCTGAACAGATATATTCAAAATGAATCATGGCCTCTGCGGTCGTATAGCTTTATTCCTCCGTATGCAGGCTAATCCTTGAAGCAATACCTGCAATTGAGTATAGACATTCTCGTAGCCGCAGATCACCGGCATGCCTGCAGAAATTTTTTGTTATCCGATCCTGTCAAGAGGAGAAATCATGGGAGTATACGAAGAAACTTTTAACAAAAGCATAGACAATCCTGAAGAATTCTGGGCCGAGGCGGCCGAGTCCATTGACTGGTACAAGAAATGGGACTCGGTGCTGGACCGCTCCAACCCTCCCTTTTACCGCTGGTTCCGCGGCGGCGAGATGAACACCTGTTACAATGCCGTTGACCGCCATGTGGAAAAAGGGCGCGGCGATCAGACCGCCATTATCTATGACTCCCCGGTAACCGACACGATCCGCAAGATATCCTACCGGGAACTGCTCGACCAGGTTTCCACCTTTGCAGGTGCTTTACAGGCCCAGGGTGCGGTCAAGGGCGACACGGTTATCATCTACATGCCCATGATTCCCGAGGCACTGGTGGCCATGCTGGCCTGCGCCCGGCTTGGCGTAATCCATTCAGTGGTCTTTGGCGGTTTTGCAGCCAATGAGCTGGCCATCCGCATCGATCATGCCCGGCCCAAGATGATCATCTGTGCCTCAGGCGCCATTGAGGGCAAGAAACAGCTGGCCTATAAACCGCTGATCGAGTCCGCCATAGAGCAATCTGATCACAAGCCGGAAAAGACGATCGTCTTTCAGCGCGAGTTTATTCAGTCTGAACTGACCCAGGAAGGTGATCTCTCCTGGCAGGAGATCATCAAAGATGCCGAGCCTGCCGACTGCGTGCCGGTGGCGGCCACTGATCCGCTCTATATCCTCTATACCTCCGGCACCACGGGTATGCCCAAGGGCGTGATGCGCGACAACGGCGGTCATGCCGTGGCCCTGCACTGGTCCATGAAGAACATCTATAACGTTGAACCCGGTGACGTGTACTGGGCCGCCTCGGATGTGGGCTGGGTGGTGGGCCATTCCTATATCGTCTATGCCCCCCTGCTGTACGGCTGCACCACCATTGTCTACGAGGGCAAACCCATCGGCACCCCCGATGCCGGTGCCTTCTGGCGGGTGATCTCTGAGCATAAGGTCAAAGTGATGTTCACCGCTCCCACAGCGTTTCGCGCCATCAAGAAAGAAGACCCGGATGGGGTACTGCTGAAAAAATATGACCTGTCCAACTATAAAACCCTGTTCCTGGCCGGTGAGCGACTGGATCCGGACACCTATCACTGGGCCCGCAAACTGCTCAATGTGCCGGTGATTGATCACTGGTGGCAGACCGAAACGGCCTGGTCCATTGTGGCCAATCCCATGGGCATTGAACAGTTCCCGGTCAAACCGGGTTCTCCCACCATGCCGGTGCCGGGCTATGACGTCAAAATTCTGGACGACGAGGGCAACGAGCTCGGGCCCAACCAGGAGGGAAATATCGTGGTCAAGCTGCCCCTGCCCCCGGGCACACTGGCAACCCTGTGGCGCAATGACGAGCGTTTTGTCTCCTCCTATATGTCCGCCTTTCCCGGCTATTACGAGACCAGTGACGGCGGCTATATTGACGAGGACGGCTATGTCTTTGTCATGGGCCGGATTGATGACGTAATCAATATTGCCGGCCACCGCCTCTCCACCGGGGCCATGGAAGAGGTCATTGCCACCCATCAGCACGTGGCCGAATGCGCGGTGTTCGGCACCAGTGATTCCCTGAAAGGCCAGAAACCCCTGGGCCTGGTGGTCCTGAAAGCGGGCGTGGAATGTGACGAGGAAGAGCTGAAAACCGAACTTGTGCAGATGATCCGCAGCCAGATCGGCCCCATTGCCTGCTACCGGGAAACCGCCGTTGTTTCCCGCCTGCCCAAGACACGCAGCGGCAAGATCCTGCGCGGCACCATGCGCTCCATTGCCGTGGGCCAGGAATACCGGATGCCCTCCACCATTGATGACCCTGTCTGTCTGGAAGAGATCACCGATGATTTAAAGAAGATGGGCTACCCGGAAAAATAGAGATGAAACTCCATGAATACCAGGCCAAGGAACTCTTTGGGCGCTTCGGCCTGCCGGTGCCGGAAGGCGAGACCGCAGCCACAACCGATGAGGCCCTGGCCATTGCCGACAGGCTGGGATTTCCCCTGGCCGTCAAGGCACAGGTCCATGCCGGAGGACGGGGCAAGGCGGGCGGGATCAGGGTTGTAACCAATCCCGGTGAGGCCCGCACGGCCATTGACTCCATCCTGGGCATGACCCTGCAGACCGCCCAGACCGGCAGTACGGGTATCCCCGTGACCACGATTCTGCTGGAAAAAGGGGTCAGCATCGGCCATGAATATTACCTCTCCATTCTGCCGGACCGGGCCACGGCCTCATTGATGATCATTGCCTCCACCGAGGGCGGCATGAACATCGAGGAGGTAGCTGCAACCAGCCCGGAGAAGATCATCCGGGTCCGGGTCAATCCCCTCACAGGAATCCAGCCCTTTCACCTGCGGCGGGTCGGGTTCGGCCTGGGGTTGAGCGGTGCGGCCTTGAAGTCGTTTGGCAGCCTGCTGGCCGGACTGTACAGAAGTGTTATCGCAAACGATCTGCTGCTGGCCGAGATCAATCCCCTGGCTCTGACGGAAGAAGGTGAATTTATCCTGCTTGATGCCAAGGTGGAGGTGGACTCCAACAGCCTGTTTAAGCACAGGGAACTGGCAGACAGTTATGACAGCTCTGAAGATGATCCCCTGGAGCTTGAGGCCAGAAAGTATAACCTCAACTACATCAGGTTAAGTGGTAATGTGGGCACCATGGTCAACGGCGCAGGGCTTGCCATGGCCACCATGGACATCATCAAGCAGGCCGGAGCTGAACCTGCCAATTTTCTTGATGTGGGCGGCGGCGCCAATGCGGAGATGATTGAAAACGGTTTTAGGATCCTGCTCTCCGACCCGGACGTGGAAGCCATTCTGATCAACATCTTCGGCGGTATCCT
>WFRY01000410.1 GCA_015486315.1 Desulfobulbaceae bacterium | reverse complement strand
GTGGGATGCATCGCAGTTCATCGGAGCCGGTTAACCTGTTATAAACACATGGTTCAATCTACAAGATTGAACCAGCCAAAATTCTATTATCCATCATAAAAAAAGGGACTTAAACCTAATGGTTTAAGTCCCTGATTTCTCTTGGCGGGGCCGACGAGACTCGAACTCGCGACCTCCGGCGTGACAGGCCGGCATTCTAACCAACTGAACTACGACCCCGGAGTTTGGTGGGCGAAACAGGGCTCGAACCTGTGACCCTCGGCTTGTAAGGCCGATGCTCTCCCAGCTGAGCTATTCGCCCCCAAAGGATGAGGTGTATTTATCAGTTTGCCCCCTGTCCGTCAAGCAAAAAAGAAGAAAACAGTGTTATAGTAAAAAGTTCTACCGTGATGGACCGTTTACTGCCATTACTGGGCCGGAGTATTGTGGGCCGAAAGGGTTACATCATTGAAAATAGACTCAATGGATACGTCTTTAAACAACTCTTCACCTTTTTTAACGATCAGTGCCTGTGTCAACACCTCATCCACGTCATTTACCAGCTCGATAGCAAGACTGTTGCGCACTTTCTGGGGGACATCTTTCAGATCGCGTTCGTTTTCCCGGGGCATGAGAATACGGGTGATATTACCCCGTTTAGCGGCCAGCAGTTTTTCGGTCAGTCCGCCGATGGGCAAGATCCGACCGCGGAGGGTTATCTCTCCGGTCATGGCCAGCTGCCGATCAACCGGCAGTTTGAGCAGCGCGGAAACAATGGAGGTCGCAATGGTGATACCGGCGGAAGGTCCGTCCTTTGGAATAGCACCCTCCGGTACATGGACATGGATGTCCACCTTTTGATAAAAATCAGGGGCAAGCCCCAGGCGCATGGCCCTGGAACGTACATAGGAAAGTGCGGCCTGGGCTGATTCCTGCATCACATCGCCCAGCTTGCCCGTCACAATCAGCTTGCCCGCCCCAGGCATCAGGGTGGATTCAATCTGCAGCAGCTCACCGCCGACCTCGGTCCAGGCCAGACCGGTGGCCAGACCGATCCCGTCACGTTCTTCAGCAAGACCGTACCTGTGTTTAGGGACACCCAGATACCTGGAGATCGACTGGCTCGACAACCGGTACTTCTTCTGCAGGTCTTTCTTCTTCAGCCGGTCACGGGCTACCTTGCGACAGACAGCTGCAATGGTCCGCTCCAGGTTTCGCACCCCGGCCTCCCGGGTGTAATGACGAATAATCTCCAGGACCGCCTGTTCGGAAAAATGGATATCATCGGCTTTAAATCCGTTTGCCTCCAACTGTTTCGGCAGTAGAAAGCCATCGGCAATTCTCAGCTTTTCTTCCTCGGTGTAGCCGTTGAGACGGATAATCTCCATCCGATCCTGCAGCGGCAGGGGAATCCCGTGCAGGTTATTGGCAGTGGTAATGAAAAAGACCTCGGAAAGATCATAGTCCAGATCAAGATAATGATCGTTAAAGGCATAGTTCTGTTCCGGATCCAGTACTTCAAGCAGGGCCGAGGAGGGATCACCACGGAAATCCACACTCATTTTATCTACTTCATCAAGGCAGAACACCGGATTCACCACATCGGCCTTTTGCATGGACTGGATAATCTTACCGGGCATGGCCCCGATATAGGTCCGCCGGTGGCCGCGAATCTCGGCCTCATCACGTACCCCGCCCAGGGAGAGGCGGATAAACCTGCGGTTCATGGCCCTGGCAATGGACTTGCACACCGATGTTTTGCCGACACCCGGAGGGCCGACCAGACAGATAATAGGCCCTTTAATCTTCTTGACCTGGGTCTGTACGGCCAGGTATTCGAGAATACGTTCCTTGGGCTTTTTCAGGCCGTAATGATCCTCGTCAAGGATAACTTCAGCCTTGTTGATATCGATCTTGGTGCGGGTTTTTTTCTTCCAGGGCAGGGTAATTATAGTGTCTATATAGTTGCGGACCACTGTTGTCTCGGCGGACATGGGCGGCATCTGCCTGAGTTTTTTTAACTCTTTTGCCACCTTGTCCCGGACCAGGGCGGGCATTTTTTTCTTTTTGATGACGTCCTCGATCTCGGCCAGATCGTCTCCGCCTTCGCCCTGCCCCATCTCGTCCTGAATGACCCGTATCTTCTCACCAAGGTAGTAGTTACGCTGGGTTTCAGCCATCTTCTTTTTCACCCTGGCATGGATCTTTTTCTCCAGTTCGGAGAGCTCCATTTCCCGGTACATGACCTCCAGTACCCTGCGGATGCGCTCGGGCAGCGCCAGTATCTCGAGAAGCTGCTGCTTTTCTTCTGTTTTAAGGGGAATATGTGAACAGATTAAATCAACCAGGCGGGAAGGATTTCCGATGGAGGTCACGGACTTGATAACCTCAGCCGGTATTTTTTTATTGGACTTGCAATAGTGGTCAAAGGTCTGGCGCAGTTCACGGGCATAGGCCTGCAACTCCTGCCCTTCATCCTCGGTATCAGGGGTTTCAATCACCTCTGCGCTGAAAAAAACTTCATCTTCCAGGAATGCCGAAACCCGGGCCCGACGCTTTCCCTCAACCAGTGCCTTGATCGTACCGTCGGGCAGGCGCAGCAGCTGCATGACGGCTGCAAGCGTTCCCCGGGTGTAGAGATGTTCGGCTTTCGGTTCATCGACCCCGGCATCCTTCTGGGTAACCAGAAAGACCAGGGATCTTTTTTCCATGGCATACTCCAGGGCACGGATGGAATTCTTCCGGCCCACGACCAGCGGCGCAACCATGCCCGGGAAGATAACAATATCCCGCAAAGGCATTACAGGATAAAGATCGGGTGTCAATTCGCTCATAATTTCGGCTCAGGCACTCTTTTTATTTTCCAGATTATCATACAGGATCACCGGGTACTCACCCCTGGTGATTACCTGTTCGTTGATGACACATTCCGTTGCGTGTTCATCCGAGGGCAGTTCATACATGACGTCAAGCATGGCCTCTTCCATAACCGATCGCAGTCCGCGGGCACCGGATTTACGGGCCAGGGCCTTGCGGGCAACCGCATCCAGTGCTCCTTCGGTAAAACGGAGGGTAATGCCTTCAAACTCAAACAGCTTCATATACTGTTTTGTCAGGGCGTTACGGGGTTCCTTGAGGATACGAATCAAATCTTCCTCCACCAGCTCTTCCATGGTGGCAATAACCGGCAGACGACCGACGAGCTCGGGAATCAAGCCGAATTTCAGCAGATCTTCCGGCTGAATCCCGGCCAGGATTTCACCCATGGTCTTCTTGGCATCCCGCGTTACCCTGGCCTCAAAACCAATGGACTTGCTGCCGGAACGACGCTTGATCACCTTGTCCAGCCCGACAAAGGCACCGCCGACTATAAATAAAATATTTGTCGTATCCAGGCGCACCAGGTCCTGCTGCGGATGCTTCCGTCCTCCCTTGGGCGGAATGGAAGCCATGGTGCCCTCGATGATCTTGAGCAGGGCCTGCTGTACTCCCTCTCCGGAGACATCTCTGGTCAGGGATGCGGAATCGGACTTGCGGGCAATCTTATCTATTTCATCGATATAGATAATACCGCGCTGGGCCCGTTCAATATCATCATCAGCCGCCTGGAGCAGGTTAACCAGAATATTCTCAACATCATCACCAACGTATCCAGCCTCTGTAAGCGTTGTTGCATCGGCAATGGTAAATGGAACGTTCAGGGTCCGGGCAAGGGTCTGGGCCATAAGGGTCTTGCCGCTGCCGGTTGGTCCGATCAGGATAATATTTGATTTCTGCAGTTCAACATCGCCGCTCAGGCCTGAAGCCTGGGATTCGATACGCTTATAATGATTATGCACGGCAACCGAAAGTACCCGTTTGGCTAATTCCTGCCCGATTACGTAGTCATCAAGATGGCCATGGATCTCCTTTGGTTTAAGGATTTTGAGAGACGGGTCATCCTCGGCTTCTTCCTCGGCGGAGTTCATGACAAGCTCATTACAGAGATCCACGCATTCATTGCAGATATAGACATTGGGGCCGGCAATCAGCTTGCCGACATCCTCCTGATCTTTACCACAGAATGAGCAGGTACAGGAGGGGGGATGTTCATCCAGGATATCATCACTCATGGCTATTTCTCCTCCGCGGTATCCTCACGACGGCTCAACACCTTGTCGATCAGCCCGTATTTCCGGGCCTCCTCCGCGCTCATGAAGTTGTCCCTTTCAGTATCAGCCTGTATTTTCCTGACCGTCCTGCCGCTGTGAGCGGCTAAAATTTTGTTCAAATCCTTCCGCATCCGGAGAATCTCTCTGGCATGAATATCAATATCCGTTGCCTGGCCCTGAAAACCGCCCATGGGCTGATGAATCATAATTCTGGCATTTGGCAGAGAAAACCGTTTACCGGCGGCTCCGGCGGCAAGCAGCAGGGCGCCCATGGAGGCTGCCTGCCCCATGCAGAGGGTAGCTACATCGCAGCGCACATACTGCATGGTGTCGTAAATAGCCAGCCCGGCAGTTACGGAACCACCGGGGGAATTAATGTAAAAGGTAATATCCTTGTCAGGGTCATCAGCCTCAAGAAACAGCAACTGAGCAATAATAACGCTGGCGACATCATCGTTCACAGAGGTTGCAAGGAAAATAATCCGCTCCTTGAGCAGCCTTGAATAGATATCAAAAGCACGTTCACCCCGGGGGCTCTGTTCTACAACCATGGGGACAAGATTCATATGGGTCAACTCCTCAAACTAAAAACCGGGCAGAACAACTACCTGCCCGAACAAAAAAAAGGCTCCATTACACTCTCTGACTACGTACAAAGCTCAGCCATAAACAAATTCCTGGATCCCCGATAACAACACTCGGGGATGACGAGGGTTACAACCCCGCGGGATGACGAGGTTTGCAACCCCGGGGGAAGACGAGGCCTGCAACCCTGGGGAATGACGAGGAGGCCGGCGGGTTATGCCTTTTCCTCTGCTGCTTCCGCAGGGGTATCAATCATGTTGGCATTATCACGCAGGAACTGGAGAATCTTCTCGTTCAGCAGTTCATTGAAGAAGGGCAGGACCTCTTCTCTGCGTTTGAAATAACCCTTTACCTCGGGAACAGTCATATTATATTCACCGGCAATGCGCTGATATCCGCGCTCGATGTCTTCATCCGCCAGCTTGATCTCTTCTACCTCGGCAATCTTTTTCAGCAGAAAATCACCCTGTACACGCCTTTGGGCTACTTCACGGTTCTGCTCAACAAGGTCTTCCATCTTGATTCCGGCAGACTCCATGGTCAAACCGCTGCGTTTCAGGTTTTCTTCAGTCTGGTTAATCATCTCCTGAATCTCATAGGCCACCAGCCGATCCGGAATTGCAAAGGTATTGAGTTCGATCAGCTTATGCATAATACGATCATCCAGGTCCCCTTCCAGAGCTTTTTCCTTCTTCTGCTTCAGCTCGTCAGCCAGGGCTTTTCGTAAATCAGCCAGGGTTTCGTATGTCTCGTCGATATCCTTGGCAAACTCGTCATCAAGTTCGGGTTTGATACGTTCTTTAACGTCCTTGACATCAACTTTGAATTCAACCGTCTTCCCGCCCAGGATAGGATTAGGGTAGTCGCCGGGAAAGTCGATCTCGTACAGGGTGGTCTCCCCTTTTTTCATACCCAGAAGTTTCTCTTCAAATTCCTCTCCCAACCGCTTGCTGCCCACATCAACAGAGTAATCTTCGTTGTGCACCTCTTTCATGGGCTTGCCGTTGTGAAATCCCTGAAAATCAACAATGGCAATATCATCCATTTCGATTTCATGGTCATCAGCGGCAGAGCGCAGGGCTGCCTGACTACGGCGCAGGGACTCGATCTCCTCGTCAATTTCAGTTTCACTGACATCGGTAACAGGCTTTTCAATGTCAAGTCCTTTATATGCAGTCAGGTCAAATTCAGGTTTAACGTCAACCATGGCAACATAAACAAAGGTGCCGTCATCAGGGAAATCAGTTTCGGCAATCTCGGGATGGACGACCGCGTCTATTCCTTTTTCCTCTATGGCATCAAAGTAGGTCTCCTGAACCAGTTTTTCGCCGACTTCACCCTTTACCTGATCACCGAAATTCTTTTCCAGCACGGCAAGCGGAATCTTACCCCGGCGAAAGCCTTTCAGCTTCACGTCTTTTTTCAGCTTTTTAAACGACTTATCAAGCGCCTTGCGGACATCTTCTGCAGGCAGGGTAACGGTTACCTTCCGGGTCAGCTCACTTACATTTTCAACTGCAATATCCATTGACTCAAATTCCTTTCTTCAGGTTGCCTGCCGACAGGGCAGATTATATACAGACATGACAGGGGCGGATAGAGCACAATACAGCCAACCGCATGCCTGTCAACTTATTAATTTTAATATAATAAATACGGACTATCCGTTGGTGCGAGAGGGGGGAGTTGAACCCCCATGCACTCGGTGCGCTGGATCCTAAATCCAGTGCGTCTACCAGTTCCGCCACTCTCGCGCTAATCTTGTATAAATAACCAATTAACTACTCTTAGTCAAGGGACGCTTGAGGGCACAATTTTGTATTTTCCATCAATCCGGCAAGTTACACGCAAAAAAATGATCCGACTCTCTTTAACTCCAGCCAATCAATACAAAAAAAGACAATATATCCCACTCAGTGGTCTAAAAATGACGTCCTGTGCTTGCGCAGAAATAAACCAATGAGTATACTTGGCAAGAGTCTCAGTAATATTTTATAAACTTACAACAGGAATCAAACACATGAAAAAAACTCTTGTTCTCTGCGGCATGCTCCTCTTGCCGGGCCAGCTGTCTGCAGCCACGCCTCCTGCAGACAAGACCGGCGAACTTGACTGGTCCATTAAAAAGACATGGAAATTATCTGCTAAACCCATAGATTTTGTCCAGTCACTTGACAACAAATTAGTCTATGTGCTCGAAGGCGACAGCAAGGTCCATATTTATTCCATCGACGGCAAGCAGATGGGGGCCGTTCCTGTCGATAAAACAACCACGGCTATAGATATCGCGCCCCGTGGCGAAATGCTCTACCTGGTAAACAGCAGCAATACCTATACCGCTATTGATATCTCGTTCACTAAAACAATCAACATCAGCGGGTCACCTTTTTTAGGCAATGAGAATGCTCCCGTTACCATGGTCGTGTTTTCGGACTTTCAATGACCTTACTGCGGCAAAGTTCAGCCGCTTCTCGAGCAGGTGCTCGAAAAAAATCCTGATACCGTAAAAATCGTTTTTAAAAATCTTCCTCTGCGCATGCACCAGATGGCGGAACCTGCTGCTCTTGCATCCATCGCCGCTCAGAATCAGGGAAAATTCTGGCAGATGCATGATGCCATGTTTTCAACGCCCAAGCTGAGCAAAGAGAGTATTGATAAATCAGCCAGCGACATAGGCCTGAACATGGAGCAGTTTAAAAAAGACATGAACAGCCCTCAAACAAAGCAGAAACTTGCCAGAGATCTTGCCGATGCCCGCCAGACCGGGGTAAGCGGCACCCCTACCCTG
>WFRY01000409.1 GCA_015486315.1 Desulfobulbaceae bacterium | reverse complement strand
GTAACTATTCAGCAGTGCAGTCAGGTGCCCCGGCGTTTATTTTAATCGTAACAATGGATCCCCGATAACAACACTCGGGGATGACGATTTAATTACTTGTCTCACGAGAATACCGTCATTCCCGCATGCTGTTAGCGGGAATCCAGAAATTTGTTACTTAGAAGGTGGCTGCAGAAAACTTGCAAAACCATCGTCCTGTAACTGTTCAGGAGTGCCTTAGATTCGGAATCTTCGCTTCCTGTTCATTTAAGACTGTAAAGCGTACTTGTGCTACTCGAGCAGGCTTAAATGGGCGAAGAGGTAAGCGCAGACTCCGTAAGATGCTCCTGAACAGTTACGAATAAACTTTGTTAACTCCCGAGCCTGATATTCATTTCAACAACGAAGCGTTATCTTAAAACTTTAATGCGTACCACATTATACAAAAAACATTATTATTCTTATTTGTTATAGTGCAGTTATTCTTGCCCTTTCCGTTCAAGATTCCGGCGAATAAATTTTTCGTTTTTTGCAGGTTTGGGTACAGCAAGTGATTCTGAATCACCAGGAGAGACGGTGGCTGTAAAGGCCAGGACGCCACTGTCGTTAAACATCTGGTACTTCCGTTCCCGCGGATCATTGAAAACGGAATAGCAGTTCAAGTCTCCATAAAACCAGACAGTAAAGAACAGGCAGAGTGTATTGTCATCCGTTATGTTCCACTTACCGCCATCCGTGTTATAGTCATCATAGAGGGCCTTGGCGGAGATCAGTCCATTCTCGTCAAGAAAGACGTGGGCATCAAAATTCGAGGAAACCAGGTGCACGGTATTGCCGTTGAGCAGAGTAAAAATCTGTTTGCTATCCAGCTGTTTTGAATCGTCGACCTGCTCTGCTTTTTTTACGGTGGAAGGGCCACATCCTGATATGACAGGCATCAAAAACAATGGGATGAGCAATAAAGAAATTCTGATATGAAACATAGTTTCTCCTGTTGTTAAAGTGTATAGGTCGGATTTAATCTTAAATAAAAATATCTATCAGTACGGCAACAGTTTACGATGTGATTTCACATTGTTTGCAATTGGAGACATTATTAATTTCTCTTTCTTCATCGTGGTTGCTCTTTGCTTCCTCAAAAAGCCGGCAATTTATCTGGCCCTGTAAAAGTAACGATTCAAATCAAATAAGCCGGAGGTAACAGGCTGTTCCTCTTTAAAGCGATTTTGGAACCAGTCATAATGTACCCAGAAGTTTTCATTGGAACGATTTACGCCATATCTGTTAAATCTGTCCCGGGCCTCATCAATATCCATGCTGTCAAGGTTCTCCATGAGATCAAAAAAATCCGGGAGATCATCCTGTTTGATATCCACAAAATAATTGGGGTATGAGCCGACAAAGCCCTGTAAAATGTTGGCCTGATCCTTTTCAGGACGCAGCGTTTTCTTTTCATCGAAAAGGAAATCCACATTGTCGTGCCAGCGGTTTATAACTATGGACAGCAGTGCATTCGTTCCATCGTTTTTTCTGATCCGCACATAGACAATATTTGCGTTATAGCTGTTAAAGAAGGAGAAAAACTTTGTCCCCGGTTTTGATATGGCCCGGAAAGCCTGAAAATAATCAGCCGGCGTTTCATACTGTTTCGGCAGGGACGGGTATGATTGATCCGCTGCCAGATAGTTGATCGGGTCAAAATCTATGTTGATATTTTCAGGGATATAGCTGGTTACCAGTTCTTCAATAAACTCACGCTGGGGATCTTCTGTCTTGTAGTCGATTGCCGTGGCAATGCCGCCGTCGTAGTAGTCGACATCCTTTGGATCCACATGCAGGTTCCAGTAGGCTACTTTCGCCTGGCGTATATCTTTGGGTAAAAAAGCAAGAAAATAGCTTTCGCCTTCCTTGCGTAACCTATCCATATACAGTCTTTCAGCAAGCTGGTGACCTGCGGTGCCATACACATCAAAACCGGCAACAAGGCTATAATAGATACGCTCCAAAAGCGGATAATCGATGACCCATATGGTTTTTGGCAACTCCCCTTTAATCCCTTTATGTACGGATGCGGAGTCAAAATGCCTGTACACGGTGAGCAGAGGAGCATCTTCTGCTCTGTTGCCTTTCCAGACAGCATCATAGCCCTGCCCCCTGTAATTGAGTTGCGTATAAAAATTCTGACGAGCCCTGTAATATTTTTTTGCAGCTTTTTGATAGTCATTGTTTACGAGGTCAAGCAGAGGAAAATCACTCCCTTTCTCAATGGGCATTCTTAGATTTTTCTGCTGAAACTTCAGAAACCCCGGATAAAGTACGCTGAGATCATGATCAGGATCCTGAAACATAACCCAGAAGTGATCCCTGATGCTGTCAAGAGCAATCTGTCCCCGGCAAACCGGTCCCCTGATAAAAGTCATGAGTATATAGTGGGAATTATCCAGTAGAAACTGATAGCGGGAGCGAGGGGGGATCTGTTCAAAGAGTATAAAGGGATTGGCACTTTCAATTTTGTCATAAGCCATGAGGTGTGGTTTCTGCAGCCACTCCGGCTCTATGAACAGTTCTTTAAAACGATCCATTTTGGCATCATCTAAGGTAAACACCATATGGGTTTTATGAACGATTGTGGAGTGAATTTTCCGGAAACGGTAATAAAAACGGTCAACTCCAGGGGCATCGTAGGGGCGTATGGTGCCGATGATTTCAATGGGCTTTTCCGGAGGTGTTTTTGAACGGAGCATTTCATAAAAGTCCCCTGAATCCGTGAACTTGATATGGGCCAGAAAGAGATGCTCGAAGAGATAGCGGGCAGTCATTCCATATTTGGGATCGGGATTGTTGAGGAATTGCTCCCATTTGTCAATCTGGTTCCTGTCTGCTGTTACCGGGGTGGTAATCCTTTTCTGTTCGACCGGACCTGGCCCCATTGCACCCTGGGCCAGCCAGCCACCAATGAGCTCAAACTCATCCTGTTTCAGAGGAGGAAAACCAAAGGGCATTCCATTATTGGGATGTTTGTCAAGATATTTGCCTAATTCCACCCTGGAGGCAGAACAGGTAAGATCATCAGCTTCGGAAAAATAATCTCCACTGGATTTAGGATGCTCCATCTTATGAGAGAGAATCTGGAGCATGATCGAATTATTAAAACCTTCTGCTGCAGTATTCCGGGTGACATTATGGAAACCTTTTTTACGCCATTGGTCAGTGTTTGCAGCATCGATGAACAAACGGGACGGTTCCATGATCTGCAGGCGGCTGGCGTGATAGATAGCCTCCTTGCTGCCGCCTCGATCGACACCTTCAAAGGAGCTGAGTTTTAACTGACATGGGGAGTTGTAGCAGGAATGACAGACGGCGCACCGTTTATCCAATATGGGTTTTATTTCACTAAGGTAATTAACCTGATGATCCGGCAGCTTCATAGGGACCGGCGGGAGTGGTTTCCTGGTACATGCTGAGGATAACAGAACGGAAATAAGGAGTATGATATATAGTATTTTCATATGGTTATATAGATATCACAATGACTTGTTCCTAAAAGGTAAGACCGGCACGAAGACCTGCCACGAAGTGAAAATCGTGTTCATCAGTGTCCCCTTTGCCAAGAATAACCTGCAGGTCAGGTGATATGGTCAGCTCCTTTGTTACCTGCCAGCGGTAATATATCTCCGCTACCCCCTGCCAGAGATCATTATCCTCAGTGGACCTGCCTATTCCTGCCCCAAACCCGATATAATCCTGGTTGCCGGTTTCCCGTCCCCAGCCGGTGGTCAACATCTGGTCAATCTCTGTGGCATCATCTCCGGAAAAGGCATAACGGAGCAAAAAACGTTCACCAGATCTTTTTCCCGCATGCTCAAGGGTAATGCTGATTCCGTTGCCGGTATCAAGTGCCTCTTCATTGCTGTCATTGGACTGCCATCCCATCAGCTGTATTCTGGCATCATGCATCCCCAAACCATTGAAGTTATATCCGGCCTGGGCTGTAACAAAAAGTGCTGTGGAGGTAAGACTCAGTGAAACATATTGGGCGTCATAATCGGTTCCCTGTATATTTGAGCCCCCGAAAGAAAAATCCCATTTTTCACCCTGCTGCCACTTTGCGGTAAAGCCGGCGCCGTAGCTTGGAAATGCAACTGTCGGGTTTGCCGAAAAAGCCTTGTTGAGGAGATAATGTTTGTCACTGCGCATTTTGTTACTGTCAAAAAAATTATCGATACTGATTTGCCCGTATCGTACTGTCAGGTTGCCATGGAAAAGCCCCTGGCTCAGGTAGAGATTCGGCACCTGAAATCCGGCGTCGGTAAAACCGTCAACAGTTCTCCAGAGCAGGTCCGTCCCCGCAGCAATCTCCGAGGGAGCAGTACAGCCATAGGCATGCCGGTAGCGTGCCCGAAAAGCAAGATAGGTCGGCCTGTGGCCTTTAGTGCCATGCAACAGCCATCGGCCGGTCAGATCAAGATCGCCTGACGATGCACCCATGCTCCAGTCTTTGTCAGCATATCCCTGGGTGAGGGTATAATAGGAAAAAATGGTTTCCAGACCGATTTTTCTGTTGATTTCTCTCCTCCAGGCAAAATATCGATTAAAAAAATCAGGCAAAATACTTTTTTTGCTGGGGTCGTAGTCAAGAATCTCACGCAGATGCAGAGACCAGCCGATACTGTCACTACTCTCCACATTCTCCATGGGCTGGGTTACCGAGGAGGCTAAGACATAAGAAGGAAAAGTAAGCCCTGCCGCAACAACAGCGAAGATTGGTTGAAAACGAATGGATAGCAGTATGGAAACAACAAATGCCCTCCATACGACAGGGTCTGTTATTGCGGCTCTAATCAATATTTCCCTTTTCATACTGATCATACAGGTAGCCGCTGACTGCACCTACACCGGCACCAATGGCTGCGCCTTTACCAAAATCGCCGGTCAGGGATCCGATAAGACCGCCTGCTGCAGCACCCATGCCTGTACCACTCAACGCTCTGGTTGTCGTCGTTCCACCACAGCCGCTGAGAAGAAAAAGAGACAGAGCCATAAAAAGGGTTAATGTCCTCATGTTGTCCTCCGTAAGTTGATTATTGTTGACATGGATACTTTTCGACAAGGGCCCTGACGAGTCCCTTCACAGGAAGCTCGCTCATCAGGTCTGCATTACTTCTGTTTCTCTCACCCCACTGGACAAAGGCAATCCGACCTTCTTCCAGCGTTGTACCCTCAGGATAACAGATCAACCGCGGAAGATGTTTGTTGTCACTTACTCCATCATGATACTGCGCAACACCTTCGATAAACCCTCGACAGGTATAGGAAGCAGAGGAATAATCTCCATGCTCCGACTGTACGGAACAGAGCATGAGTAAATCCTCCGTCGTTTCCAGGTTAAAGTCATCTTTTTCCAATCCGGCAGCCGATGGTACTGACAGCGCCAGAATGCACACTGAAAAAAACATTCCCTTCCATAGCGGATATTGAGTAATCAATTTGGGTCCTCCTGTTGTCATGTTTGATGGACTAGTAAAAACTTATTTTACTGGATCAGGGTGTTCATGGAGCGCTTACAGAAACAGGGACAAGTCTCTCAACAGCATTGTCCATTGCCGCTTACCACAGAGGTCCCCAAACCGGTCCCCATCCATCCCAGGCCATATCAGCCGCATCTTCTTCTTCCTGGGCAATATTTTGTTTAACCGAGAGATTCTGATAATGCTGATAAGCTGTTTCATCTCCAACGTATAATGCCCCTGCGTATTGTGCATCAGCGTAGGTATAATACATCTTTCCGTCTTTCTGACGGGGAACCAGCTTGAGCTGGGGCTGGTTTTGCAGGTGGGCCTTCTTTTCCGGTGTGTCAGCCAGATGCATGGAAAATCCGGCTGCGGAAAGCAGTTTTTCCGTATCCTCGGTATTGTCTTTCTTGATGGCGGCACAACTCGTTACCATCAGTCCTGTAACAAGAAGCAACAGCATTATTTTCAGACAACGGATTTCATTTTTCATTTTTATTACTCCTTTTCAGCGGTAAGAATTACGCTGACCCGCCTGTTCAAGGCCCGGCCGACTTTAGTATCATTGGTGGCAATCGGATCTGCCTTGCCGTACCATTGCAGGGTGATTCGATTCGGATCGATAGCAACAGCGGACAAGAGGGAAGCGGCTACCGACGCAGCACGTTTTCTGG
>WFRY01000408.1 GCA_015486315.1 Desulfobulbaceae bacterium | reverse complement strand
GGAAAAGGGCGACCGCAAGGGTCGCCCCTACGGTGGGCGCCGTTATCGGGGCATATAAATCGTTGTGTGTGCACCACATATTAAAATGGATAAAACAGAACGAACCGTCCCGGCATTTGGGTAAAATATGGCAACGCAATTATTACGAACATATCATCCGAAATGAAAACGAATCAAACCGTATTAGCCAATACATTATAGACAATCCGGCACGATGGGAAACGGACAGGGAAAATCCTGAGGTCGTGGAATCGGCCGGAAAGATCAGGAAGGATGTCGAGGAGCTGGGGATATGAAGCCGGCAGGAAGGTAAAGGCAATGGGCCAGGATTTGACTCGATACGGTAAACTGTTTACACAGATCAAGGCCCGCATCCGCCAGTCGTAAGTCAAGGCAACTTTGACCGCCAACGCGGAAATGATTCTGATGTACCGGGATATCGGCCGGATGCTCCATGAGCGCTATCAGCGCGAAGGCTGGGGCGCCAAGGTCATTCCGCGATTGTCACGGGATATTCGAAATGAATTGCCGGAGGTCAAGGGCTTTCCCGAGCGGAATATTGGTTATATTATTCGATTTGCACGGGAATATGACAGCTCCGTAAATTTGCAACAACCTGTTGCAAAATTATTGTCTCTTGTTCCTTTGCCAGGAAAATGACCGGGTGCTTGCCGAATACTCCCTGCGAGACATCCAAAAGCCCATCGGTGTATCCGAGTATGAACTAACCCGTGCCCTCCCGGAGAACCAGAAGTCCAGCCTGCCCACCGTGGAAGATATAGAAACGGAACTCAGTAGGGAGTTGAGGGAATGAAAAGTGGAATTAGAGGTGAGTGCAAACATCAAAAGAAATTTCGAGTGGATGGGGACATGATGCAAACTCGGACACTATCGAGCCTCATAGAGAAGCACGGCGGCCTAGTCCAAACAGGCCCGTTCGGTTCCCAACTGCATCAGTATGACTACACCGAAGAAGGGGTGCCAGTCGTAATGCCAAAAGATCTTGTCGGTGGTCGAGTAGATGAATCCACCGTTGCCAGAATCCCTGAAGAAAAGGCCATGCAGCTTTCGAGGCACATTCTAAAAGAGGGTGACATTGTATTCCCTCGAAGGGGCGAGATCAGCAAATGCGCTCTCATTGATGAAGCCCAGGACGGTTTCCTGTGCGGGACCGGGTGCCTCAAGATCGAAATTCCAAAAGATGTCTATTCCTCGCGCTTTCTCTACTATTACCTCGGGCTTCGAAACGTCGTCGAGTGGTTCGAGAGAAACGCCGTCGGCACGACGATGCTTAACCTGAACACGTCGATTGTCGGCAAGGTTCAGATCCCTGATGTACCACGCGACACCCAGGACAGAATCGCAAATGTCCTCGCCGCCTACGACGACCTCATAGAAAACAACCGGCGGCGGATTCAGTTGCTGGAGCAGGCGGCGCGGCTGCTCTACAAGGAATGGTTCGTCCACCTCCGCTTCCCCGGCCATGAGCATGTCAAGATCAAGGACGGTCTGCCAGAGGGGTGGGGGAAGAAAAAAATTACTGAGGTGTGTGATGCTATCGGAGGCGGTACTCCATCAACAAAGAACCCTGAATTTTGGAAAGGTGGTGACATTACATGGGTAGTGCCCACTGATGTTACAAGGAACGATTGTCTCGCGCTAATTGATTCTGAAAAAAAGATTACTGAGGCGGGTCTCAGATCGTCCTCAGCGCGGCTTGTTCCGCCCGATACGATATTGATGACAAGTAGAGCATCGGTTGGATTCTTTGCTCTTATGGAGAAGGAAGTGTGTACAAATCAGGGATTTATCAATATTGTTCCTCATCAAAAGTGGCTTCGCATGTACATCCTTTTCAACCTATTGTGGCGCGTAGAAGAGATTCGCTCCCACGCTGGCGGGACTACATATAAGGAAATCAGTAAGGGGCGCTTCCGTAAATTAAAGATTGTTGTGCCTACAAAGCCTGTAGTACAAGAATTCAACGATATTACATATCAGATACTACAACAAGTTCGCACACTAAAGAAGCAGCAACTCGCCCTTGCCAAAGCCCGCGACCTCCTCCTTCCTCGCCTCATGAACGGAGAGATCGCGGTATGAATAGAAAACAAACAAACGGAGGCAATCATGGCCACCGCTGAACAACTGAAATCACTGATCCGGTCCCATTTTTCCAATGACAGGGAGCGTTTTGCGACCATTGCCCTGCAACTGGCCGCCCATGAGGCAAAGCAGGGGCACAGCACCTTGGCCCATCAAAGACGCGCGCTGGTGGACAAGGCCAAGTCCGCGCCTGTGCGGATTGTGCGCTTCAATCGCGAGTTGGATGACCTGGTTATTTCTTCAGAACCCAAAGAACGGCTCGCCGATTTGATCGTATCCGATGAGATGCGAAACCGCATCAATCGGATTCTGCTGGAATATCGCCAGCAGGATAAACTCAAAAAACATGGGCTGGGCAACCGGCGCAAAGCATTGCTGGCAGGTCCCCCCGGCACGGGCAAGACCATGACCGCCGCTGTGCTGGCGGGCGAACTGCATCTGCCGCTCCACACCATTCTCATGGACAAGCTGGTGACCAAGTTCATGGGCGAAACCAGCGCCAAGCTCCGGCAGATTTTCGATGTGATCCGGGAACGGCGCGGTGTCTATCTGTTTGACGAGTTCGATGCCATCGGCGCAGAGCGCGGACGGGACAATGATGTGGGTGAGATGCGACGGGTCCTGAACGCCTTTTTGCAGTTCATTGAACAGGACAAATCGGACAGCCTGATCGTGGCGGCGACCAACAACCCGCGCATTCTGGACCAGGCGCTTTTCCGGCGCTTTGACGATGTGCTTTACTATCATCTCCCAACCACAGATGAAATCCGGCAACTTATGGAAAACCGGCTCGGCGGCTTCAGCGGGAAAAAACTCTCGCTGAAAACAGCGGTAAAGGAAGCCGAAACCCTGAGCCATGCCGAGATCACCCAGGCCTGCGATGACGCCATCAAGGAGGCTATTCTGGCAGACCGGAAAACAGTGACGACGACGCTCTTGAAAAAGATGCTGCGAGAACGTCGTCTGGCTTACGGAAACGCTCAGAGGTAAACGGCAATGCCGGATTCTTTTAAGCATATTTTCCTGGATCACTCCGGCGAGGCGTCTGAATATACCAGCCCATCCACGCGGGGCGCGAAGTTCCGTATCCCGACGCGTTCCCGTGCCAGCCAAAGCGCAAAACTCAAGCGGCAACTGGACGCCGCCTGGCAGGCTGCAAGGAAGACCGCCCAGCAGCGCACCGCCGTATCATTACCCGTCCGGCAAGGCCTTTACCTGGAATTTGAAAGTGCCCCGGATCACGATCTGGTCACCAAAAGCCTGGAAGACAGGCGGACAGGCATCCGTCTTTTGAATATCCGCACCGTTCCGGTGCAGGATCATCCAGAGCATACGGTAACCCGGGCTACGGTTTATATCCCAGTGGGAAAGGAACGCCATTTTCTTGAAAAAGTCCGCCAGTATGCAGAAGAAGTAACAAGGGCCGGGAAACCGAAAAACGAAAAACTGGTCAACAGTATCGAGGATGTTCGTCTGGCCGTTCTGGAATCTTTCTGGCAGGACGAGCCGGAATTGCTGCCCGATGATAACGTGATCTGGTGCGAAATCTGGCTGCGGGGAGATGCAGACAATACGGAACGGTCCTTTCGGGATATTACGGCGCAACTTGGCATTGACGTTCAGGACGGGGCGCTGCGTTTTCCGGAACGGACAGTGGTCTTGGCAAAAGCCAATCGAAGCCAATTGGCGGAGATCATAGAATCCAGTCCTGATATAGCAGAATTCAGGCGGGCCAAGGAGACGGCCCGGTTCTTTCTTGGACTGAACAATAAAGAGCAGACCAATTGGGTAAGAGATTTACGGTCTCGGCTGTCAGTGTCTGAAGATCCTGTTGTAGCTGTAACCATTTTGGATACCGGGGCCAACAACGGTCATATGCTGTTGGAACCAATCCTCAGAGACAGTGATTGTCATGCAGTCGATCCCAAGTGGGGAAAAGCGGATCATCAGGGACATGGCACATTGATGTGTGGTGTCGCCGGTTATGGAGATCTCCAGGAGGCCTTGGAAAGCAGCAGTAAAATAGATATCCATCACTGTCTGGAATCCGTCAAGATACTCCCGCCACAAGGGGCCAACGATCCAAAACTGTATGGAGATATTACCATCCAGGGGGTTAGCAGGGCAGAGATACAAAAGCCAAATCGAGGCCACATTGGCTGTATGGCTGTTACTTCGACGGATGGACGGGACCGGGGACGGCCGTCCTCGTGGTCGGCGGCCATAGATAAACTGACATCCGGCTATGATGATGAGCAAAAGCGGTTGTTCGTTGTTGCTGCCGGTAATATCGAGGATCAGGAAGAATGGAGTAATTATCCCGACAGCAATCTGACAAACTCAATTCACGACCCCGGCCAGTCCTGGAATGCCTTGACCGTTGGAGCATTTACCTACAAGGCAAGATTGACCGATCCCGATATGGAAGACCATGAGCCTGTGGCTCCGACCGGAGGGTTGTCGCCGTTCAGCTCTACATCTCTGGTATGGGAACGCAGAAAATGGCCGGTCAAGCCGGATATCGTCCTGGAGGGAGGCAATGTAGCGCGGGCACCTGATAGCTTTATCTCCGAACATGATGACCTGGCTATTCTATCCACAGGACATGAACCCACCAAAAGACAGTTCGACTTTATCAATGCCACCAGTGCTGCTGCCGCCCAGGCGGCGTGGATGGCAGCCCAAATTCAGGCAACATATCCGCAAGCATGGCCGGAAACAATTCGTGGGCTGTTTGTACACTCGGCGCAGTGGACCGAGACCATGATAAAGCAGTTTCTGACTTCAGAGAATAAAACTGATTATGCTCGCCTTCTGCGCATCTGCGGATACGGGGTCCCGGTTCTCGAACGTGCACTGGCCTGTTACCGTAACAGTCTAACATTGATTGCCCAGGAAGAGATCCAGCCATACGATAGAAAAACTGATTCCAGCGGCTATCGCACAAAAGACATGCACCTGCATGAGTTGCCGTGGCCGAAGGATGTTCTACTGTCGCTTGGAGAAACGCCGGTTACCCTGAGGATCACCTTGTCTTATTTCATTGAACCCAGTCCAGGGGAAGTGGGCTGGAAAGACAGGTACCGTTATGCATCTCATGCGCTGCGTTTTGACTTGAATAATGTCGGCGAAGACCGCCACACATTCCTTCAGAGGCTTAACGCCGCAGCAAGAGAAGATGGTGAAAAGCCTGATTCAAGCAGCGGAAGTGAACGCTGGCGTATTGGTTCCAATGGGAGAGATCAGGGCTCGATCCATTCGGATATATGGCAGGGGACGGCCGCTGATCTGGCGACATGCAATATGGTTGGTGTATATCCGGTGATTGGGTGGTGGCGTGAGCGCCCCTGGCTCGGCCGGTGGAGCCGGAAAACTAGATATTCTCTCATTGTCTCCATTCATACCCCTGCACAGGATGTAGATATCTACACCCCGGTCGCGAACATGGTGAGCATACCGATTACCGTTAAAGGTAAACAATAATGAAACAGATATTCGTCAGCAGCGTGCAGAAAGAAATTCAGGCGAAGCGCTATGCGGTGCGCGATTTCGTGCATGGCACTGAGCTGCTGGACCAGTTCTTCCGGGTTTTCCTGTTCGAGGATCTGCCGACGCAGGAGATTGATGCTTTGAACCCGACAGAAACCCGACAAACCCGAAGAAAAGGGTGAAGGATGAAGAGAGAATTGTGAAATGAGAAGCGATTTACCTGAAAGAACATTTGAATTTGCCAAACGGATAGTGCTTCTCTGTCGGTTTCTTGAGAAAAAACCTGGAGTTTCCAGAACACTGGAAAATCAATTACTGCGCTCTGGCACGTCCATCGGCGCTAATGCAGAAGAGGGGTAGGCGTCGCAAAGCGAAGCGGATCTTATCAGTAAATACAGCATTGCCTGAAAAAAAGCCAGAGAAACACATTACTGGCTGCGGCTATTGGATGTTCATCGCCGTATCGGGACCGAAATCAATCGCCGGCGGATCAAACGCGCCATTGATGGTCTTGTGAACGATGGGACTGTTTACCACAAGGGGGAAAAGCGCGGCAGACGGTATTGGATTTTCAGCGAACATATCGACCGAAACAGCTCTTATCCGGGTTCGATGGTCGATAAAGCTGGTCGATAATAGATGTAACTGTATTGATTTAATGAATTTTTTTATCAACCTAATTCTACGGTGCACATGATGACCGGTCAATAAAGCTATGACAAAACCATGACTGCTTATAGTTACACCGAAGATACCCTGGTTCAACAGACCACGGCCGAGTACATGGAAAAGGAACTGGGCTGGGATTCGGTGTATGCATACAACAGCGAGGACTTCGGCCCGGACAGCCTGCTGGGAAGGAAATCAGACCGCGAAGTGGTACTCACCCGGTATTTGCGGCGCAAACTATTCGATCTTAACCCGGGGTTGCCGGATGCGGCTTATGATGATGCGGTGCGGCAGATTACCGCAACCATCACGACGCAGACGCTCCTGGTCACTAACAGGGAAAAATATGCATTGTTAAGGGACGGAGTCCTGGTAACCTTCCGCAACGACAAGGGAGAACGGGTCAGACAGCGCCTGCGGGTCTTTCACTTCAAAAATCCCGAAAAGAATCACTTCTTTAGCGTGCGTGAAATGTGGGTGCGCGGCGATCTTTACCGTCGCCGACCCGACATAATTGGTTTTGTCAACGGGCTGCCCCTGCTTTTCATCGAGTGCAAGAACATACACAAGAACCTACAGGCCGCCTTTGAAAAAAACTTTTCGGATTACAAGGACACCATTCCTCACCTTTTTCATCACAACGCATTTGTCATGTTTGGCAATGGCATCAAGGCACGCATTGGTTCCATATCGAGCAGGTGGGAGCATTTTCACGAATGGAAGCGTCTGGCTGAAGAAGAGCAAGGCGTAGTGGATATGGAGACCCTGCTCAAGGGCGTTTGCGAAAAACAAAACTTCATGGACATCTTCGAAAACTTCATCGTTTTTGACGATTCATCCGGTGAACCAAGGAAAATACTAGCCCGTAACCACCAGTTTCTGGGCGTCAACAGGGCTATTGAGGCAGTAAGGGACCGCAGGAACCGCCAGGGCAGACTGGGCGTGTTCTGGCATACCCAGGGCGCCGGCAAGAGCTACTCGATGGTATTTTTTACCCGCAAGGTTCATCGCAAGCTTGGCGGCAATTTCACCTTTCTGATTCTGACCGACCGGGATGATCTGGATACCCAGCTCTACAAAACCTTTGCCGGCTGCGGCGTAGCGGATAACGACCGTGAGCCGTGCCGGGCCGCAAGCGGCGAGCATCTGCGCCGCCTTCTTGCTCAGCACAAGTCGCATATCTTCTCTTTGATCCAGAAATTCAATCAGGAAGTTGGCCCAGACGACTGCTATAGCAAGCGAGACGATATTATTGTCATAACTGATGAGGCACACAGAACGCAGTATGGCACCCTTGCACTGAATATGCGAAATGCCCTGCCGAATGCCAGCTATATCGGTTTTACAGGGACACCATTGTTCAAGGATGACGAGATCACGAAAAGGGTGTTTGGCCAGTATGTCTCAACCTATGATTTCCAGCGAGCGGTTGAGGACCGGGCAACTTTGCCACTTTATTACGACGCACGGGGTGATAAGCTCGGCGTTGCCGTAGGTAATCTGAACGAACGGATCGCTGCCAGGCTGGAAGAGATCGAAACAGACGATGTGAACGTGGAACAGCGGCTGGAGCGGGAGCTGAAACGCGACTACCACATTCTCACCGCCGGTAAGCGTCTTGACCAGATAGCCCGAGATTTCGTGCAGCATTATTCCAATGCATGGGAGAGCGGCAAGGCCATGCTGGTCTGCATCGACAAGGTCACCTGCGTGCGGATGTACAAACTGATCGACTTTTACTGGCAGGAGCGCATCCGCGAATTGGATAAAGGCCTTACTGCTCTCACGGACGAGCAGGAGGAAATATACCGTCGCCGACAGATTGCCTGGATGCGCGAGACGCGCATGGCTGTCGTGGTCAGTGAGGAACAGGGCGAGGTGGAAAAGTTCCGGAAATGGGGCCTGGACATCAAACCTCATCGAAAACTCATCAAGGAAGGCATGGACCTGCCTCCAGCCATGCGTAAAAAGCCTCGGTTCCGCAATATGCAGAGAATGGCCCTGGATGATGCGTTCAAGGAAGAAGAACACCCTTTCCGCATCGCTATTGTCTGCGCTATGTGGTTGACCGGGTTCGATGTTCCCTGTCTGTCAACTCTCTATCTTGACAAACCGCTCAAGGCCCATACGCTCATGCAGGCCATTGCCCGTGCCAACCGCGTACACGAAGGAAAAAACAATGGGCTCATCGTAGATTACTGCGGCATCCTCAAGAACTTGCGTAAAGCGTTGGCCACGTTTGCGGGCAGAGCCGATGATGGGCATGGGGGAGGAGAAGGAGAACGAGAGCCTGCCAGGCCTGAGGAGGAATTGCTGGCCGACCTGGCCGAAGCCATTGGGCTTATCCGGGCGTTCCTGTCTGAGCGCGGCGCGTCACTGGACGACATCATCACGAAGTCAGGATTTGAAAGAAACGCCGCCATCGTGGCGGCCAAGGAAGCAGCAAACGAGAACGACGAGACCCGCAAGCTCTTCGAAGTAATGTGCCGGGAGGTTTTCAAAAAGTTCAAGGCCAGCATCAATATCAAGGGCGTAAACACACATCGCGCGGAATATGGCGCTATAAATATTGTCTACAAGAGCCTTCAGCAGGACAGAGAGCATGCAGATATTACCGGTATCATCCAGCAGCTTCATCAGGTTGTGGATGAAGCTATAGAGCTACGAGATAGCGGGTCTGAAGACACGGGAGGGATGTATGATATCAGCAAGATCGATTTTGATAGACTGAGAAAAGAATTCGAGCGAATTCCTGCAAAGCGGACAACAGTCCAAAATCTGAAACAGGCCATCGAAAACAAGCTCCGGCGGCTCTTGCAGCAGAATCCACTGCGCACAGATTTTCAGCGTCATTATGAAAAAATCGTAGCTGAGTACAACCGAGAAAAAGATCGTGTAACCATCGAAAAGACTTTTGAAGACCTGCTCAGGTTCAACAATAAATTGGATGAGGAAGACAGAAGGGCCATGAGGGAGGGCCTTGACGAGGAATCCCTGGCCTTCTTCGATTTATTGAAAAAGCCGGATTTGAACGCTGCTGATATCAAACGAATAAAGAAAGTCGCTGTTGAACTTCTGGAAATCCTGAAAAAGGAAAAACTCAAGATTGATCATTGGCGCGACAAGGAAGCAACCCGTGATGCGGTACGAATAACAATCCGAGACTTTTTGTGGAGCGATAAGACGGGCTTGCCGGTTGACAGTTACTCGGAAGAAGAGGTCGTGGCAAAGGCGGAAGACGTATTTCTGCACGTTTTTCGAGCTTATCCAACCATACCTTCGCCTTTTTATGCAGAGGCCATGTGATTGGCATGAGAGCTGTTATATTTGGTTACAAGGTAAAGATAATTCGCAGTGTCTTGTGGTCTATTGCTACGATCGAGCGTTTGTGTCCCCCTGCGTATGGACTTTTCCAAACATGCTTCAAGATAAGCTGCCATTTCTTCAGATGTGCGAAGATGTCCTGCAGGATCGTATTGGGTCGTTCGAGTTCTATCCATTGTCAATGACCAAGTCCGGGACCAGGAGAAACCGTCCCTTACAAGGGAGCAATGCTGTTTTTTGGCCATAACCGCGTTTTTCTTTTTCCTGACTGCCGGGGGCAATGCGGCCGCTTCTCAGGTGAAAGTTTTTTTTGCTAAACGCATATACAAGGGGCTATAATATGAACACAGGTCCATGGCTTTTATGTCATGGAGTGTATGTCTGAACTTGTTTTGTGTTTTCATGCCGATATCACGTTCGGCTGTGAATGATCTGTTTTTCCCATGGTAAAGGGCCGGCTATGCCTGCGCTTAGATATCAGGGGGCTGTGGCCACACCTTCTTCCATAGATAAATTTTCAAGACAGGAGGCACAAGATGTCCAGTAATGATCACATTAATGACTTTGGCAGAGGAGGAGTCAGCCGCAGAACATTTATCAAGGGC
>WFRY01000407.1 GCA_015486315.1 Desulfobulbaceae bacterium | reverse complement strand
TACTTCACTTGTCCACTGGCTCATCAGGCAGGAGATGCGCCCAAAAGACCTGCTGCAGAAAGAATATCTCGATGAGGCGGCACCGGCCTCCGGCATCGACAGGCAGCGCCTGGAATACCTGCTCGGCCGGGGAGTTCAGTTTGGTTTTGCTGTTGAAGAATGGCAGCGTAATGGTATCTGGATCATCAGCAGAAGCGATAGTGACTATCCTGATCGGTACAGGAAACATCTCAAGGATAAGGCGCCACCGTTACTGTTTGGCGTGGGAGACCGCAGCCTGCTTAAGGGAGGCGGGCTTTGTATTGTGGGCTCTCGGAATGTGGATGCTGAGGGGGAACTCTTCTGTCGTCAGGTCGCAGAGTTGTGCGCGGATAACCAGATGCCGGTAGTTTCCGGGGGCGCGCGGGGTGTTGACCAGACATCCATGAAGGCTGCCCTTGAAGCCGGTGGCGTGACCATTGGCATTGTGGCGGATAATCTTTTGCGGAAAAGCGTTGAACGCCGCAACAGACAGGCAATTGCCAAGGGTCGGCTGCTGCTCGTCTCACCATGCCATCCCAATGCCCGCTTTACCGTGGGAACAGCCATGGGGAGAAATAAGCTGATTTATGCCATGGCGGATTATGGACTGGTTGTCAGCTCGGATTATAAAAAAGGGGGCACCTGGGCCGGTGCTACTGAAGAACTTAAACGGGACAATGCGAGGCCGGTTTTCGTAAGATGCGGCAGCAATGTTCCGCAGGGCAATGTCAAACTCCTTGAACTGGGAGCTGTTGCCTGGCCTGATTCCATCACAAAGGAAAACCTGAAAGAGCTGCTTGAACAGACAGCAGCCGGCAATCCTTCCCCAAAAAAGGTAAGGCAGCAGAGTTTGTTTGGTACTGGCAAGGAAACAGAAAAGCCGGTTGAGAAGATACAAACTGACGTTGCAATTGAAACTGTTATAAATGATCAGCCTGCGGTTGAGAGATTTCCCGATAAGATTCCCGAGACCGCGTATGATGCTGTTCTTCCGGTCATTCTCAAGAAACTTGACATGCCGCTGACCAGCGATGAACTGGCTGGAAAACTCGATGTTAATAAAACTCAGCTCAATGCCTGGCTGAAAAAAGCAACGGATGAGGGTCTGGTAATTAAACGAACCCGTCCGGTGCGCTATGAAGCACGACAGAAAAAAATCAGGCAGGCTATCGCGCAGGATATCAGCTCTCCCGTATCTGCCCACGGCGGTTGAACCTGCTCACAAAGGGAAAACAGCGACAAGGAACCTGACAGCAGATGGCCACTATCCAGAAATATATAACAGATCATCTATTACAGCGTCTGGAACGCTGCCGATCCCTGATGGTTTATGACCCGGAACAGCGATACAGGGAGATTGTCGCATCCTTTGCAGGAGATGACTCCGTAGTTGTTGACGGCTCAAAATCTACCATCCTCGGAAGAGAACAGGCCTTTGATGCCTGGCGGCAAATCGGCACAGGCGGCAAGATCAAATATCTTCTTGTATATCTGCCTGTCAAGGCCCCTGTTCTTGACGAGGAAAAACAGCGCAACCCTTACCAGATTTTTGAAATTGGCGGCGGTCGTTTTCCCGATGGTGATGGAGAATCGTACCAGGCGCTTTGCCGCAAGGCTGCCCCTGGTCAGTCAGGCCAGATAGATAAACTCTTTGCCACAGGTGTACCTGACTTTGCTACTGTCAATAATCTCATACAGAGCGGGGGCAACTGGCCGAAACTGCGAACCCTTCTCAAGGCAGAGTCGGCCACGGAGATTGTGGTTACACTGCTCTCTCCCACTGATGCCATCAAAGGCAGCTTGAACCAGGATGATGGCTGGGTTCCTGAAGCCAGGGAATTTCTCCGTACCGTCCTGGAAATGCACCTTAAGACCAGGGGCAAGAAATGGCAGAGTATTGGCGATGAGTTGTGGCGTTATGTACTTTTCAGCGAATTTGTCTTTGATCTTCCGGTTAATCTGCCGGAGGATCTCAAGGACGTCCCACGGGCGCCTGATACGTGCCGGGATATCATCTATACAATATGTGACATCCTCAGGGGCACGGATAAACATCAGCATGCCTATATGGAGGCAGCCTGTCGGACCGAAAGGGAATTGCGTCTGCGGGACAGGGTGCAGGATATTGATGATTTTGGTGAAAGGGATACCTTTGAATTTGAGGAGCGTTCCTTTGTAAAACGGTTTTCCCAGGCGGTGCTTGAGGGAAAATACGGCGATGCGTCTGAAATCCTCCAAGGGAGACAAAATTCCATATGGGTGCGTCAGACCACTGAACGGCAGGCCATCTGGACCGTGGCTGACTGGGCTTCACAGCTCATTATTCAGGCAGATGATATGCAGGGGGAGGTCAATCAGGTAGGTGCTGATATCAAGGCAATCTTTAATTTTTATACTGATCAGTTCCGCCTGACTGACATGCTTCACCGCAACATGGAGCGTGCCATTTCCGATACCCTTGGCGAAGTGGAAAACCTGGCACAGCTTATAGATGTAGCGAGATCAAGGTACCTGGATGTGGCAGAGGCGTTACAGGCAAAATTCATGGCCGGTGTTACCCGGGAAGGCTGGCCTGTAAGCGGGCCGCTCCGCAATAATGACGTTTTTGATACCTTTGTGGCGCCCTGGCTCAAGGATCGGAAGAAAACAGCCCTGTTCATGGTTGATGCCCTGCGATACGAGCTGGCTGCTGAGTTGGAAGCCGATATATCAGGTAAATATAAAACAGAATTTCATGCTGTCTGTGCCCAGTTGCCCACGGTCACCTCTGTGGGTATGGCCGCATTGCTTCCGGCAGTGAACAGCCATATTAAACTGCAGTGTGACCAGGGTAAAATTATACCTTGGATAAAAGAAGTCAAAGTGGTAACACCCAAAGACCGTCTGGGATATGTGAAGTCCATTTATGGTGATCTCTGTGTCATGATTGATCTGGATAAACTGGTCAAGCAGAAAACCGTTAAACTTGCTCCCCAGGTCAATCTCTTGCTTATCAAAACTACTGATATTGACGCATTTGGTGAAACCAGTCCCTATGATGCCCTGTCGCTGCTGCCCCGCATTATCAGCAAGATCATTGCAGGCATCAGCAAACTTGAAAAGATGGGATTTGAAAGGGTGGTTATCGGTACAGACCATGGTTTTATCCTTATTCATGATCAGCAGGCGGGGGACCAGGTGCCTAAACCACCGGGGGACTGGAAGATTATCAAGGAAAGGTGCCTTCTTGGCAGCGGCTCTTCCGCACCTGGCATTGCGCTTTTTGAGACAGCCGATGTTTCCATCGCCGGGGACTGTTCGCATTATGCTGTGCCTAAAACATTCGGGACGTTTTCCAGAACCAAGCCTTATTTTCACCAGGGACTTTCCCTTCAGGAATGCGTGTTGCCGGTGATCTGTATTGAGCTTGAAGGCACGAGAAAAACAAATGCAGTGGTCAGAATTACGTTATCTTACAAAGGTGGCTCGACCCGAAAAATTACTACCAGGCGACCCATGATAGAGATAAGCGCCTTTGTGCAGAAGGATCTTTTTGCGGGATCAACCGAGATAGAATTCCAGCTTGAGGCATACAGTAACAAGGAGGTAGTAGGAGAGGCTGCTTCTTGTCAGCATGTTAACCCTGCCAACAATCTTGTCCGGATCAAGCCGGGGCAGGCCATAAAGGTTCCTCTCAAGATGAATGAAGATTTTACCGGGAACTTTGAGGTTCGAGCCATAAACCCTGAAACAATGGTGAATTACTCCACTCTAAAATTAAAAACAGATTATCTGGAATAGCCCATGGACGAACTGGATCAAAAATTAAACGAAGTTTACCCCGGAAGAGTTGTTCGTAAGGACCTGCTGCACAGGATAAAGAAGGGAACAAATGTACCGTCGTTTGTCCTGGAGTTTTTACTTGCCAAGTACTGTGCCAGTGACGATCCGGATGAAATAGAGGCAGGTATCCAGGCTGTCTTTGAAACCCTGGAAAAGAATTATGTTAGGCCGGATGAGTCCAACAAGGCCCAGTCCACCGTGCAGCGTAAAGGAAGGCACAAATTTATAGACAAGGTGCATGTCACATACCGGGAAAAGGAAAAGCGGCACTGGGCGGAGATGGAAAATTTCGGCTCCCGGCGTATTGCCATTCCTGAGAAATTCTATCGCGATAATGACAGACTGCTTGAGGGGGGAATATGGGCAGAGGTAACGGTTGGACATAATGATATTGACGATGATGATTATGCCTTTTACATCGAAGACCTGCGGCCTATCCAGTTATCAAAATTTGATGTGGATCATTTTAATGCCGGTCGTCTTGAGTTTACCAGGGATGAATGGCTGGATGCGATTATACGCTCAATAGGACTGGAGCCGTCAAGGTTAAATTTCAGGCTTAAACTGCACTATCTGGCCAGGATGTTTGCCTTTGTGGAGGCAAATTATAATTTCATTGAGCTTGGCCCCAGGGGCACTGGGAAGTCTTTTGTTTTCAGTGAATTTTCTCCCTATGCAACCCTGGTGAGTCAGGCAAGCACTCCTACCCTGTTTTACAATAATGCCCGCCGGAAAGTCGGTCTTGTGGGATACTGGGATATTGTGGCCTTTGACGAAGTGGGCAGGGTCAAGGTTAAGGATAAGGAAACCGTCGATATCCTGAAAAATTATATGGCTAACGGCAGATTTTCCCGTGGTGTTGAGGTTATCGCCAATGCAAGCCTTGCCTTTGTTGGAAATATCGACTTTTCAATTCCACAATTGGTGAATTCCACACAGCATGACCTGTTTATTCCCCTGCCCAAGGAATTTGATCTGGCCATCATCGACCGTTTTTTCACATATATGCCAGGCTGGGAAATTCCCAAGAACAGCAGTGAATACCTGACCAGCAATTATGGATTTATTACAGACTACCTGGCCGAGGCCTTTCACCTGCTCACCAAGCAGTCCCGTTATGACTATGTGACCAGAAAATGCAAGTTCGGGCCTGCCATTGAAGGGCGTGACGAACTTGCCGTGAAAAAAACAATGGCGGCCCTTCTCAAACTGCTTCACCCTGCCGGCGAACCTGCACCGGAGGAACTTGATCAATACATGGAATATGCCCTTGAAGGACGGCGGCGGGTCAAGGAGCAGCTCAATAAGCGCAAGCATGATGACGAGTACGCCAGGATAAATCTGTCCTATTTCAGCAAGGATGGAAAGGAGGTCATGGTCTGGTGTCCGGAATCAAAAGGAGTGGAGGCAACCCAGAGTCCCACAAGACACAGGCTGCCCGGAGCACCAGATGTTCCTCCTGCAGAAAATGTTACAAAAGAAACAAAGGATGTCGCAGTTGAAAAGTCAAGTGATACAGCTCCATCATCGATAGAGCCTCCCACGCAAGAGCCAGAGCCCACTGAGGAACATTATACTATTTTTTACGGTGACACCGGGTACTCCTATGAATCCATTTTGGGAAGACACCTGCGAGGGGCCAAGAAGATTTCCATTGAAGATCCGTATATCCGCAGTCAGCACCAGGTGCTCAATCTGGTAAGATTTTGTGAGCTCGTGGTAAAAACAGGTTCTGCAAAGTCAATCAAACTGCTTACAGGCTCGGATAACCAGTATCAGCAGGCTGATGCGGAAGAAAAATTTTCCATGCTCCAGGAAAGTCTCAAGGAATACGGCATAGATTTTACCTGGCAATTCAGTGACAAGGTCCATGACCGTGAAATCAAGTTAGATAACGGCTGGCTCATAAAGATTGGACGCGGATTTGATATTTTTCAGAAACCCGACAACTGGTTCATGATTGGCACTAATGATTATGACCTGCGTCCATGTCTTGAAACCAAGGTCGATATTTTTAAGCTGAATAATTCTTAGTCATTAGGGTATCTTGCAGAGGGCCCCGGATGTATTGATTCGTAATCCGGAGGAAAGGCATCTGGTGATAGATACCAAGTGGAAACGCTTAAAATCGACTTTCAACGGCAATCAGGGCAATGTCGGCAGTGGTGATCTCTATCAGCTCTATGCCTGTACCCACCGCTATGATTGCAGGCAATCATTGTTGCTCTATCCCCAGGTTCCTGGGGTCAGGAGTATCACCTTTTTGATCGACACGATCAGTTGACCTACAGCAAGGTTGGTATCCGTCTGGAGAATTTGCACGGACTTATTGAGAAGCTACATTGGAACAAACAGGGAATGCTCCCAAAGCTACCTGCTGCGTAATGTATTCAGAATCTTAACCAGCTCTTTCATGAAGACAGGCAGGTCCGCCGGTTCCCTGGAGGTAATAAGATTGCCGTCTGTAACTACCGGCACGTTTTCGTAAGCAGCTCCGGCATCTTC
>WFRY01000406.1 GCA_015486315.1 Desulfobulbaceae bacterium | reverse complement strand
GTCCTTCCATACCTGCAAAGGCCTGAATATTTTTTTTGGCAAGAGTGCGGGCCTGCCCCCGTTTGCCGGCGCTCCAGGCAGCCAGTCCACAGCAGCATTGGCCGGCGGGCAGAGCAGTATCGTAAGCACAGCGCGACAGCAGTTCTTTGGTAGCTTCGGCAACAGATGGCTGCAGATGCCGGGCAAGGCAGCCGGTAAAATAACTGATTGCTGAAGAAGCCCCTTTCGCGTTTCGGTTCCGGTGTTCTGATTGAAGACTTCGGGTTTCCGGTGTCTGCTGCCTCTCTTCAAGCAGGCCGAGGCGCAGACGCAGACCGGAGCTTACAGGCAGTGCCTGGATTCGTTTTAAGCTGATCCCGGCCCGGACAAGCCCCTCGAGCAGACCTGGTCGTGCCAATACTGAGCGGGCAGCAACCTTCTGCACCCCTCCTCTGCCGTAAAAAGTTGAAAAACGACTGCGGGCCCTGGAAATAATATCGGTAAGGGGAAGGTTCCGGGGACAGACCTGTTCACAGGCTCCGCAGAGCAGACACTGGGAGAACAGGTTTTCAAAAACAGCGGATGGACGATCGGAGAGATCTGTTGCCAGCAGATGCATTTTTCCCCGAGCGGTCATGGATTCACGACCATCCACCCGAAACACGGGGCACACTACGGAGCAGGAACCGCATTTGGCACAGTTCAGCTCCGGCTTAATGAATCCCGGTTCCGGAATCCCGGTTGCGGGTTGTTCTCTGTATATATCCGTAATCCGTACCTTCTACACCATGACCTGACTCAGGGCTGCCAGAGCAGGAAGGCCTTGATAAAAGGATCCAGACGGCCATCGAGTACGGCGTCCACATTCCCCTCTTCAACGTTTGTCCGATGATCCTTGATCAACCGGTACGGCTGGAGAACATAGGACCGAATCTGGCTGCCCCAGGCAATTTCCTTCTTATCGCCATGCAGATCTTCCTGGGCCTGGGCCTGTTCCTGCCGCTGTTTTTCATACAGCCTGGCCATCAGCATTTTCATGGCCATGTCTTTATTACGGTGCTGGGAACGTTCGTTCTGACATTGGACCACGATTCCGGACGGCAGATGGGTAATACGGATGGCAGAGTCGGTTTTGTTGACATGCTGACCGCCCGCGCCGCTTGCCCGGTAGGTATCAATACGCAGATCCTTTTCATTGATATCAACGTCAATGGTATCATCAAGTTCCGGCAGTACCATGACCGATGCAAATGAGGTATGGCGACGCCCCGATGAATCAAAAGGTGAAATTCGTACCAGCCTGTGAATCCCGACCTCTGAACGAAGATAGCCGTAGCCGTTTTTCCCTTTAATCAGGATGGTAACAGACTTGGTACCGGCCTCATCGCCGGCCAGGTAATCCAGGATATCGGTGCCAAAACCACGCGCTTCAGCCCAGCGCAGGTACATCCGCATCAAAATACCCACCCAGTCCTGGGCCTCTGTTCCACCGGCTCCGGCATGAATGGTCAGGATAGCGTTTAAGGAATCATGCTCACCATCGAACATACATTCCAGCTCAACCATATCCACCCGCTCTTTGAGGTCATCCAGGGATGACTCAACCTCCTGCCGGGTTTCGGCGTCATTCTCCTCAATGGCCATATCCAGGAGCATGTCGGCCTCTTCAAGATCCTCAAAATTCCGCTCCCAGTTCTTGACCAGATCCTGCAGCTGCCCAAGTTCTTTCTGGACCTTTTGCGCCTTGGCCTGATCATTCCAGAACTCCGGGGCCAGCGTCTCTGACTCAAGTCGCTCTATATCAAGTTTCTTACCGTCTAAGTCAAAGATGCTCCTTCAAGGCAAGCATTTTTTCCTTCAGATTCCGGAGTTTCTGTTTTGCCTCTGCAGCTTCGGTGATATCAGCCATTGGTTTAGCCTAACGTCTAAATTAATCTCAAAGTTCCTTTCCCGACGGGGCGGGCCGGGACAATTATCATCAGATCGGGGAAACTTTTCTTTCTATCGGCATACTATACAGTCTTTTCGTAAGTCTCAAGTATGAGTTTTAAAAATCAGCCCTGATTCCTGCGCCAAAAAAGCAGCAGCGGCAAAATCATACAGAAACAAAAAAAACCGAACCAGTGACCGCCACGGGTAAAAATCGTCTCTCCTTCAAGCAGAGGCACTGTTTCGGTCAAGGCTGCAGGTTTAAACAGCTGCGACTGAACCCTGATTTCCCCTGTTGCTTCTACAAAACCGCTGATACCTGTATTCGCGGCCCGTACCAGGCAGCGTCTTGTTTCCACTGCCCGAAATATTGACATGGCAAAAGACTGATATGGAGCGCTGGACCTGCCGTACCAGGCATCGTTGGTCAGGTTCACCAACAGATTGCCGCCGGCCTCTGCCTCACGTCTGGCTATCTCGGGAAAAATAGATTCAAAACAGATAAGCACTCCTGCCCTGATCTTGCCTGCCTCCAACGGTTCATAGGAAGACCCGGCTGTGAAATCTCCGACCGAGACCACCAGCGGTTCAAGAAAAGGCAGATAAGCACGCAGGGGAACATATTCGCCAAAGGGCACCAGATGCTGTTTGTCGTAACGCTCTGCCAGCCGCGCAGATGGATTGATGAGCAAGGCACTGTTAAAGTAATCAATGGGTTCTGGACCACTGTTTTTTTGCGTTTTCAGAACAAAATACGGCGCCCCTGTTAACAGCCTGACGTTTTTATCCCGAATAAAATCAAAAATCTTCCCCATTAATGGATCCTGCTGGGGATAAAACGGCAATGCGGTTTCAGGCCAGACCATAAGATCAACATGCCTGTTATTTACTGCGCTGCGTGCTAATGCAAGATACCCGGCAACAGTTTCCTCTTTCCCGGCAGTCAGCCATTTTTCGTCCTGGGTTATATTACCCTGGATCACACTTACAACGGCTTGTGGTTCTGTCTCTGAACTATCTGAAAAGCTTTGATAACGGAGAAAGGAATAGATGCCGATAAAGAGCAGAAATATGCAGGCAGCTGCTGCAGGCCTGCAATAGGTTCCGGATTCAGCCCGCACTGAACTGCGCACCCGATCAACAACCAGGACCAGTAAACAGTTGATAAGTACAATGCAATACGTCACCAGGTGATGTCCGCCCAGATCGGCAGATTGAATAAGCAACGGCCGGCTAAACAACCCGTACCCCAGATCCATCCAGGGAAAACCGGTAAACAGAAAACTGCGCAGATAGTCAAGCCCCACCCAGAGAACAGGAGCGGCCACTATCAGTCCGACAGCTGCACCGTCTGCCGATCCTGATCGTTGGAGAATATAACAGAGCAACAGACAGAACAGGCTGAGATAAAGAGCCATATACAGCGCCAGCAGAGTCATAGCCGGCACGGAAATCCACGAGGGCAGTCCGCCGTATCGACCAAGCACGATGACGATCCAGTAGAGCAGAGAAAGATTATAGAGCAGTCCGCAAAACATTCCCATGCAGGCTGCCCGCATGAGCGGCAGCCTGCGCAGTGCAGACAACAGGGGAACTAGAGCCACAAAGAGCAGGGGCCAGCACCAGGCAAGACCGGACAGAGGAAGGGCAAGCAGGAATGCTGTGGCAGCGGCAACGGTAAATGAATACAATCGAGGCGGAGGATCCGGTGCCGTTTGAGTGTTCATTAACTTTTACGAATCCTGACGGTACGGACCCGCCGGGGATCGGCGGCAAGCACTTTAAACGTCAGCGGTGCTACCGTTATCTGGTCCCCATTTACCGGCACCCGGCCAAGATTTTCAATCATCAACCCGCCCACCGACTCATAGGCCCCTTTCGGCAAGACGCAGTTAAAATGCTCTTCGACCTCTTCAATCTCAATTTTTGCATCCACAACAATGGTCTGCTCATCAACCACCATCAGCTCACGTTCTTCCTGATCATGCTCATCATCAATTTCGCCCACGATCTCCTCAATGACGTCCTCAAGGGTCACCAGGCCGCGTACACTGCCGAACTCGTCAACGACAATAGCGATATGATTTTTTCTGGTCTGGAAATCACGCAGCAGCTCTGTAATGGGCTTTGATTCAGGGATAATCATCGGAGGATTAAGAACATCCTGCAGGTCCAGAGGCTGTTCAGATGTTGTCGTGCAGATCCTGAGCAGGTCTTTGGCATGGAGAATACCTGTGATATTATCCTGACTGCCGTCAAAAATCGGTATTCTGGTAAACCCCTCCTCGGTGATCAATCTCGCCAGTTCACGGTCGCTGCAGCTTACATCCGCGCTCACCATTTCCACTGTCGGGGTCATGATCTCGGAGGCAACAGTCTGACGAAAATCAAAAATAGAGTTGATCAACCGTTCTTCATGACTGCTGATTAGCCCCTGTTCCTCACCGTCCTCCAGAAGTTCCTGGATTTCATGTTCAAGCTGACGCGTCGTGTCGGGAGAGCCCTTGATATGGAGTAAGGCTTTTAACCACTCCAGCAGAGATTTCTCCCGGCTTTCATCAGTACTACCTGTATTTTTTAATGTCTGGGTCATATTTTTTGCAGGGATTTGTAATAACAGTCACCATAAAAGGTAACTATTCAGGTAAGCGCTCCATGAACACCCTGCTGCACGCGCTCAAGTCCCCAGATATACAGGGGTATTATCGGGAGCCTTGATCACGCACAGCAGGGCGTTCCTGAAACGCTTATATTCCAAGGTGTTATCATGTCAAGAGTGTAGTTAATGAAGCGCTTACCCTGCACCATTATCAGCTTTGCCTGGAGGAATAATCACATGAATCCGCAAAAAATTCTGCCTGTCTCAGGTGAACCGGACATGGGTCGACGCTGTTTTGTGAAAGGACTGGCAGCAGGCGGCGCATTGCTTGGTCTGGGAATTTCTCCCGGCAGTCTGCCTGCCTCCGAAAATCTTCCGGAATGGCAACCAACCATACGCGGTAAAAAATTCAAGCTGACCATTGCACCCCGGCAGGTGAATTTCACAGGAAAAAATCGTTTTGCCACAGCTGTCAACGGCACGGTTCCCGGCCCGATTCTCCGCTGGCAGCAGGGAGACCGCGTCAGCCTGGATGTGACCAATATGCTTGCTGAGTCCGCCTCTATTCACTGGCACGGCATTATCCTGCCGACGGGTATGGATGGTGTGCCCGATATCAGCTTTGCCGGTATCGCTCCCGGTGAGACCTTTCATTATGAATTTGATATCAAACAGAGTGGAACGTACTGGTACCACAGTCATTCCGGATTTCAGGAACAAACCGGCCTGTACGGGGCCATCATCGTTGATCCCCTGGAAGCGGATCCGTTTACCTGGGACCGGGAACATGTCATCATGCTCTCGGACTGGTCCGATGAAAATCCCGGCACCATTTATGCCAAGCTCAAAAAGATGAGTGACTACTACAACTTTTCCGAGCGCACCGTTGGAGACCTGATCCACGATATTCAGAAAAAAGGCCTGGCACAGACATGGTCCGACCGCAGCATGTGGAACCGAATGCGCATGAGTGACCGGGACCTGTCCGATGTAACCGGTTACACCTATACCTTTCTGATGAACGGTCGAACTCCGGCAGCCGGATGGACAGGACTGTTTAAACGGGGCGAACGGGTACGGCTGCGTGTTATTAACGGGTCGGCAATGAGTTTTTTTGATATTCGTATCCCCGGATTAACCATGACCGTTGTTGCCGCAGACGGCCAAAACATCGAGCCGGTTTCCGTGGACGAATTCAGAATCGGGGTTGCGGAGATTTACGATGTTATTGTAGAGCCCAAAGATGACCGGGCCTACTGTATCTTTGCCCAGGCCCTGGACCGAAGCGGATATGCCCGCGGCACCCTTACCCCTGATCCTTCCCTGACCGTAAAGGTGCCGGAACTTGATCCCTACCCTGTTCTCACCCACACGGATATGGGGATGGACATGGCAGGTATGACCGAGATGAGCGGCATGAATGACATGAAGGGGATGGCCGGGCAAGACATGCCCGCCATGGATCATTCCGCTTCACCCATGCAGGACAGGTCGGAACAAAAAACCATGCGCGGTCCTGCAGGCATGGGCAGTGATGCTCCGGTTATCCACCTGCCCACGGAATTCGGGCCCCATATCGACATGCGGGCCCCGCGACCGAAATACCGACTTGATGACCCCGGAGTCGGACTGCGTAACAACGGACGCAGGGTGCTCACCTATGCCGACCTGCGGAACCTCCACCCCACCCCGGATCCGCGCGATCCTGAACGGGAGATCCAGCTCCATCTGACCGGAAACATGTCCCGTTATATGTGGTCGATCAACGGAATAAAATACGCGGATGCCGAACCACTCAGGTTTCATTACGGAGAGCGGCTGCGCCTCACCTTTGTCAACGATACCATGATGAACCACCCCATGCATCTGCACGGCATGTGGAGCGACCTGGAAACCGGTGACGGAGGACGAATCCCGCGCAAGCATACCGTCATCGTCCAGCCGGGCTCAAAAATAAGTTACCTGGTAAGTGCCGATGCCATGGGCAGCTGGGCATTTCATTGCCACCTGCTGTATCACATGCCGGCTATGTTTCGTAAAGTTGTTGTCAAGTAAAGGTTCGGTCAAAAAAATCTGTGTAGAAACGTGTAGACAATGTGAAGTTATTTTTGTTTGCACCCTGAGGAGAGTACAATGAAAAGACATGCCTTGGTCCTGTTGATAACGCTTCTGGCTGCCGGCAATGCCCATGGCGGTATGATTGATGATCCGCTGCTGACAAAGGTAATGCTTAACCAACTTGAACTTCGTACCACAAATGGAGATACCCCGCTGGCCTGGGATGCAGAGGCCTGGATTGGTAAAGATCTGAACAAACTCTGGCTGAAGACCGATGGAGAATACGTTGACGACCAGACTGAGGACATTGAACTGCAGGCCCTGTACAGCCGGGCCATCGCAACGTACTGGGACCTGCAGGTCGGCTGGCGGGGAGACCTGCAGCCCACGCCGGAACGTAACTGGCTGGCCTTTGGTGTAAAGGGACTTGCTCCCTATTTTTTTGAAATTGACGCTGCAGCCTTTATTGGTGAAAGCGGTCGCACTGCTGCCCGTTTCTCGGCTGACTATGAATTTTTGATCACCCAGAGATGGATACTGATGCCGGAAATTAAATTAAATCTCTATGGCAAAGATGATCCGGACACGGGTATCGGTTCCGGATTATCGGATATTGAGATGGGCCTGCGGCTGCGCTTTGAAATCCGCCGCGAATTTGCCCCCTACGCAGGCATAAACTGGATTCATCTCTATGGTGATACCGCAGATTATGCCCGGGAGGAAGGCGGTGATACTGATCAGTTCAAGTTTATCTTTGGGATCCGGTCCTGGTTCTGATCCATTATAAGCGCTCCATTTACCGACAGCCCCTTAACACGTTGTCCGGCTCTGGACTGCAATGCCGGGAACGCCGCTGCCTGTCTCCAGATGGTGGACGGTCGCTGCTGCTATAAACAAAACCAGGTTCATCAGGGTAATAACTATTAGTACTTTCATGATCTTTCCTCCATATTCGGACTATTCAATGCTTTTAATAGATGGTAAACTGCTTTTTCTCCAGCAGGGTACCGTCTACAAAAAGATGCAGTTCCCACTTGCCGATATATTCATCGTCAAATTCCTTGCCGGACAGTGTGCTCTTCAACGGCCCGTTTTCCAGAAGCTGAATCCAGGCGTAAAAGGTGTATGAGGTCTGTGCCTGGACTGTAAAGGGAACCACAGTGTTCTGATTAACGTTACCCACCGGATCAATCCAGTTGATAACGGCTTCATGACTTCCCGGCGAAAGTCCGGAGACCGTCGCCAGGGCGAAAATTTTTTCAAAACCGGAAAACGTATCTTTGGACTCTGCCGAGGTCAGATCAAGTGTAAGCCTGATATTGCCCTTGAGAGTACCTGCCCCCCAACTCTGAGAAAAAGGAAACAGAGAAAGAGCAACAACGCATAGTATTAAAAAATTTTTCCTGACCTGTAGCCTGTTCATCCGGGAACCTCCCCTCGTTAAACTCATTACAAAATAGTATAGTGCTGCCGGATGAGAAGAGGTGAAAACCATTTCCAATCATGAGGCCGGCGTTCCTGACAGCTCGTGGTACAGCCAACCCCATGAATTTATCCCTGCAGCAAAACTTCTGCACTCCTGCTGATTCTCACGACATTCCGGGGTTCATTTGATTGCCCTGGTTGTCATGGTTATCCTGAACTCCCTGAGGCCCCTGGTTTATCTGGTTATTTTGCTCAACCGGATGGTCCTGGTCTACGGGATGAGCCTGTCCTGCCTGAGTACCAGGTCCGGGACCTGTTGACATATGGTCAACAGACTGGGCCCTGCTCTGACGACCGTGGATACTTACATTCTGCATGGTAACGCGATCATTTACCCCAACAGCGACCTGCATAGTTGAGGTAATACCGTTTTTATCAAACATAATCTGATGCGTTCCCGGTGGAACTCCTGCTATCATAAAATAGCCATTGGTGTCGGTGACGGTCCGCATTCCGGCAATGTTTACTCCTATACCCGCTAATGCAGCATCTGCATGTGCTGAGGTAATCGGCAGCAGCATCGTAAAAAAATCAGCCACTGAATATTTCGTTTCCTGCACAGGCTGTCCCATTGCAACGCCGAGTGAGACAACGTTTCCTTCTACGATTGAACTTCCGGAACCGGAAGAAGCACCACCTGATCCACCGCTGCTGCAGGCTGAGAGCAGGAAGGCAAGACTGACAGCCACCAGGATTCCGGCAATGTTTCTTTTAGTGTTGTTAATCATTTTTCTTTCCCCGTTTTTCTGATTCCTATTAGATTCGTAAACGTTTTATGAACACCCTGCTGCACGCGCTCAAGTTCCCGGATATACAGGGGTATTATCGGGCGCCTTGATCACGTACAGCAGGACGTTCCTGAAACGCTTACTTAGATTCCGCTTACAGCCCGTAAGTATTCACCGGCCAGTCCTATTGGTCCACCGCTGACCACCAGGCCTCCGACCAGGGCGGCAAAACTCCATAACCCTATGGCCAGACCTGCAGAACCGGCTACTCCCAATGCTGCTGTCGACATGGTATTGCTGACTGTTGCCTCTGAGGTGTGTGTTCTGCTGCTGTTTTTAACGTTGGTTGTTTCGGTTGTTTTCATGACGTTCTCCTGAAAATTATGTTGATGACTTGTTAAATAATGGGTTTCCGTACCCGTTACAGCGTTTCTGTTTATCCTCTTATTGCAGTTGACGTGCCAGAGTTAAAAACAAAACCATCATCCATTATTATTATATACATTCCAAGAAGATACAGAATACATCAACCACAATGTTTTTAGAGTTCCAGTCGGAATGACCAGAAAGAAGACAGTTGAATGGTCAGAAGAAGAGAGGAAGTGTCTTGTTTCTATACATCCGGGGGAACGACTCACGGGGTAAGTAGATTAAGTGCTCAAGCCACTGTATTTGTAACTGCTCGAAGTCTACCTAAGGGCATAGCCGTCAAGCTAAAAGAGTTTTATCGATATATCAATATGTTGCAGGTCGGGTT
>WFRY01000405.1 GCA_015486315.1 Desulfobulbaceae bacterium | reverse complement strand
ATGTGTTTATAACAAGTCAGCCGGATTCGTTGAACTACTCTGAAGACGACATCGTTGTCATAAACATGAGGACCAGGCTTCAAGCCTGCTCCAGCAGAAGGAGTGATTGTTCAATAGTACAGAGAAACGAAAACATCCGTTGCGTCCACGTCATCCCCGAATGTAGTTATCGGGGATCCATAACCCTGTCAAATAATAAAAAAGGCCCGCAGCTTCTGCTGCGGGCCTTTTTTAATGCTCTATGCTGCAATACAATTTCTTCCGTCAATACACCTTGTTATCGGAAACAGTTGTCTCGGCTGCGGCAAGTTTAGCCATTCTGATCTGTTCCTTTTTCTTGAACCCGTAATCAACCAGCCGTTTGATATCTGTCCACATGGTGTGGCTGCCCATGATAGCAACGATGATCGAATCGTCGCCTCTTTTAAATTTTCCTACATAGGTCTGCTTGGCAGCATAGGTATAACCGGTTTTCCCGCCCAGCGCCCCTTTGACCTGCCAGAGGGCTTTGTTATGATTGCGCAGTGTTTTGCCGTAGGATGTTGTAATTTTAGTCCGCTTCATGCGGGCGGCAAATTCTTTGTCCTGCATGGCATGGCGGAAGATCCGGGCAAGATCCCGGGCTGTTGTCTGCTGTCCTTTTGCGGTCAGTCCGTTGGCAGTACGACAGATTGTTTTCTTTGCGCCCCAGAGTTTTGCCCGCAGGGTCATCATTGAGGCAAAGTTACGCTCGCTGCCGCCAATTTTTTCCGCCAGTGCGACACTGGCATCATTTGCCGAGGCCAGCAGTACCGCATTGATAAGGTCATTTGCCTTGTATTTCTTTTTCGTATCCAGATATATTTTGGACCGGGGCATTTTCTGAGCATGCCTGGTTACCCCGACCAGTTCATTATTCTTCAGGGACTTAATGGCAATCATGGCGGTCAGTATTTTGATGGTTGATGCCGGTTGACGCGGTGTATCCGGAGACTTGGCAAAAATAGTCTCACCTGTTTTGGCATCAAGAATCATCACGGTTTTTGAAGTGATTCTTTTGTTGATTCCAGCAAGATGTATTGCCTTGTGCCTGGTCTTTCCGGCGCGTACCCTGTCCTTGACGTTGCTGATGTCTCCACGTTGGCCCAGTGTTACAACCCGGGCAAGACCGTTATCAACCGGGGCAGAGCTTGCCCTGAGGGACACGGGCCTGTGTTTGCCCTGGGTGTCAAGCGTGGGAATACGAGCGGCCTGTGCCGGTAAAAGAAATCCGAAAAACAGAATCAGCTGAAGAGTTAAAAAAAGATATCGGTTCATAGAGTTAGGTTACGTTTCTCATGTTAATTGACAGGTATTATATATTTATTATATTGAGAAAGTCTCTCTGTCAAGCCTTTTAGGCTAATTAAAGGGAATATTTCTTATTTTATTGTAGCTGATTGTACCTGATAGCAATTGACTTTGCACCTGTTTGCAGTAATATTTTCAGTGATGGCCACTTTGTAACCAGCTGCAGGGAAAGAACTCAATGAATACCGATCAGACTGAACAGGAGAAGAGAACTATAGATACCAGACAGGCAGATTCCACTGTTTCTCCGACCGGTGCAGCTGCAGGCAATCTTCCCGTGTCCCTGCATCAGGCCGCCGATCTCAACGAGTTGCTCGACACCAGTTGTCGTAAATATTCGGATCTCAGAGCGGTGGGGATGGCCCTTGAGGAGCCGTTGACCTATCGGCAGCTGCACGGGCGCGTACTGGTACTTGCCGCTTATCTGCGTACCTGCGGGGTAAAGTTCGGGGACCGGGTAGCCATCCTGGCCGAGAACTCTCATAACTGGGGCACGGTTTATCTTGCTGTTGTCAGGCTGGGAGGAGTCTGTGTCCCGATCCTGCCGGATCTTCCCGAGGCTGATGTCCACCATATCCTGGGCGAAATGGAATGTGATATCCTCTTTCTCACCCAGCGTCAGATTGAAAAGATATATGACCTGGAGCGGAAAGTCGATAGGGTTATCACCCTGGATGACTATCGTGACCACTCCGGAATAACGGCAGTCACCCCCTTCAGTGAATTTTTAGCCGAGGCCCGGGAAGTGCACGGAGCAGCACTTGAGGCCGGCACCCTTGAGTTTCCTGAAGTGGGCAGTGAGCAGCTGGCCTCCATTTTATATACCTCCGGTACCTCGGGGTTTTCCAAGGCAGTGATGCTCACACACGGCAACCTCTGTGCCAATGCCTTTTCAGCCTCCAGTGTCATAATACTTTCACCCGGTGCGGTTTTTCTATCCGTCCTGCCTGTTTCTCATACCTACGAGTTTACAGTCGGTTTTGCCATGCCGTTAATAAAAGGGGGCTGCATTCTCTATGCCGGTAAAACACCGACCCCTATGGTCCTGCAGAAGCTCTGTGCACGCGAACGTCCCCATGTCATGCTGGTGGTGCCGCTGATCATGGAAAAAATTTATAAAAAGCGTGTTCTGCCGGCAGTGGAGAAGAGTAAAATACTTTCCCTGCTGTGCAGGTTTAACCTGGGACGTCGGCTGATCTACCAGAGGATCGGGGCTAAACTGTATGATTTTTTCGGCGGTCGCCTGGAAGTCATGGGAATTGGTGGTGCTGCCTTGAATCCGGAAGTTGAGTCTTTTTTGCGCGATGCGGGATTTCCTTTTCTGGCAGGTTATGGTTTGACGGAATCTTCTCCACTCATTGCAGGGGGACCAAAAGGAGACAAATCCATCAGCCTGGGATCGGTGGGCAAGCCTGTACCCGGGGTCGAAGTTCGTATCGATGCCCCGGACCCCAAAACAGGTATTGGCGAAATTCTTGCCCGTGGTCCCAATATAATGAAGGGCTACTGGAATGACCCGGAGGTGACTGATGAGACGTTTACCGATGATGGGTGGCTTAAAACCGGCGACCTGGGGTATGTTGATGAGCTGGGTAATCTTCTTGTCAAGGGACGGTCGAAATCCGTTATAGTTATGGCAAATGGGGAGAATGTATATCCTGAGGCTATTGAGCACAAGCTGAATACCTATCCCTTTGTGGTCGAATCTCTGGTGGTTGAAAACCGGAATATGCTTGAGGCCTGGATTTATCCGGATT
>WFRY01000404.1 GCA_015486315.1 Desulfobulbaceae bacterium | reverse complement strand
TTCGTAGAAATGTGTAGACAATGTGACATATATTTGGTCGATCTGATTGAGTGAAACCGCAGGCGTAGCAGGGCTACGTTGAGGATTTCGCGATTGAAGATCGGCCGAAGATATGTTGCAGTGTCTACTCAGAATGTGAAGTTATTTTTGAGGGCACCCTAAGGATCATTTAAGGATTTCAGGATTGAAAAGCAGGCCGATATGGCCTGAAGACAGGATACGGGATAGAGCGTTTTTCCATTAATCCTGAGTTAAGCGTTTCCTACTTATTATGTTATGGGTCAAGATAACCGGCAATTATGCGCTCGACTTCACTTGTGCCGCCGGCATCGGGCTGCTTCATTTCCTGCAGCGTCCTGTTGAGGAGGTTAATGAACTGATCATCCGTATTTTTATTAAAGGCATAGTATAAATCAGCATGTTTTAAGGTATACACTGATTCATACCTGTCCGGATCAATGCCCAGTTTTATCATCAGATATCGGGTACTGGGGACATTAAATGCAAACAGATCTATCCGGCCGGCCTGCAGTTTTTTAATGTTTAATTCCGGTCCGGCAATCCTGTCCAGGCTCTTCTCCGGTATACCTGCCCGAAGGATAAGCTGCTCCGGAGCGCCATCCCGAATCGTTCCTATTCTATATTTTCCCGCATCAGTAATGGAGTTCAGCTTGATTTTTCGTGCTTTCAGGGCCGTCAACCCTATATTGAGGTCGGTTATCGGGCCGACCCACTTGAAGAGTTTTTCACGCTCGGCAGTACGAGCGGCACTGAAGAGTATGGAACCGGGAATTTCCAGGGTCATTCTGTAGGCCCTGGGCCAGGGGAACAGCTGAATGGACTTTCGCTCTATGGAGATACCGTTTCTCTTCATAATCTCCAAGAGAATATCAGCACCAATCCCGTGCACCTCACCTGCCTGTTCAAAGTTATAGGGAGGAAGTTCCTCGGTCATGATGTTCCAGCTCTCCCGGCTCATGGCCGGACAGACCTGCAGGAAGACCAGCAAAATGATCAGTGCAACTCCTCTATACAATCTGTTCATGTGTTCACCTCCCCAAATTATTGCCCACGTTCTCTCTCCTGCAACACCCGAGCCGCGGTTGCAAGCAGTTCCTGTATGGTTATCGGCTTTTGCAGACTGGTCGTAAACGGCAGCTCTCCCTCCTTATTACCATTCTCCATTTCATTATACCCCGTACAGAGAATAATCGGCATGTCCGGCCGCAGCTCTGCTGCCTTGCGGGTCAGTTCGGCACCGTTCATGTTCGGCATGGTCAGATCGGTGATGAGCAGGTCCCAGGCCATCGGATCAGCAGACAACGCATTCCAGGCGGACGTTCCGTCTGGAAAAACCTGCACACGGTAGCCGCCATAGGTGAGCATCTGCTCCAGAAGACTGCGAATGGACTCCTCATCATCCACCACCATTATCATCTGGTTCCCTGTGCGGATTATATCGGGAGAAGATGCAGCGTCCGTCTTCTCATCTCCATCCGTGACCGGCAGATACACCCGAAAGGTTGTTCCCCGACCCGGCTCACTGTCCACCGTAATCCGTCCGTGATGACTCTTGACAATCCCATGAACCACTGCCAGGCCGAGGCCTGTACCCTTTTCCGAATCCTTGGTCGTGTAATAGGGTTCAAAAATTTTATTCATGGTCTCCTCGTTCATGCCTGTACCGTTATCACTCACCTCAATAACGACATAGCTGCCCGGAGTGAGATCAAGAGAAGCGGCATGGATATCAGAAGGTGCAAGGGCGACATCCTTCAGGGAGACAGTCAGTGTTCCCGCAGCATCGCTCATTGACTGATAGCCATTGGTACAGAGATTAACGATTACCTGGTGGATCTGCCCCGGATCTACCCGCACCCGGGAGCTGGAGGAAAGCTCCTGTTTAATTTCAACTGAAACCGGGATGGAAGAGCGAAGAAATGCCAATGCTTCATCGACAACGGATGACAGCTGTACCACCTTTTTTTTCTGATGCTGTTTACGGCTGAAGGTCAAAATCTGTTTGACCAGGTCCCGGGCACGCATGGACGCCTTTTCAATCTGCTGCAGATAAACAAATTGCTCTGATTTAACCTTTGTCTTCATCCGGGCCAGCTCCGTGTAACCGAGGACAGCGGTCAGAATGTTATTAAAATCATGGGCTATTCCGCCTGCAAGTGTACCGATGGCCTCCATCTTCTGCGCATGGCGCAGGTTATCTTCCAACTGCTCCCGCTCAGATATGTCACGTACAGTCGCAAGCACTACCTGCTGCTTCCCGATAACCGTTTTTTTAAGGGCAACCTCACACCAGAACAGGGTGCCGTCTTTTTTTCTCGCCTGCCACTTGAAAACCTGCGGCCCTTCCTGCAGGGCCTTCTGCACCATTGCCCCGGCCTCCTGCTGGCCGTAAGGAGACTCCCCAAGACTCAGATCACCGATCTGAAGGGCCATTGCCTCCTGTCTGCTGTAACCGTACATGTCCAGCATGGTCTGATTGACATCGACAATGGACCCATCTGCGGCATCATGGATAACAATGGCATCGCTGGTGGCATTAAAGACTTCACGGTAATTTCTTTCATTTTCTATCAGTTTCCTGGTCTGGAGGGCAATTTCCTCAGACATCATGTTGGCGGCAACAACGATGCTGTTCAGATCCTTCTGCGGAACAGGATCCATCTTTCCGTCAAAGTCGCCATCGGCAATTTCCAGAAGTCGTGACCCTATTCTTGAGAGGGGTTTCACCAGAATACGCCTCAAGATAAGACGCAGAGCGATAATATGGAGGAAAAAAATTATTACAACGGTCACAAGGGTGGTCCAGATAACCCGTTTCCTGGTCTCCAACAGGAAACTATCATTAAAACTCAACTCCATGGAGCCGAGCAGAAGTCCACCTTTATAAATCTGCTTTGCAATTACAGGCAATGACGAAGATACCGAATCAAGATTGTTAAAGACCTCGCCCACGCCTTCAGCCTCAATACGCACCCCGTTTACCCGTCCGGAAGCAAGGTAAATGCCTGCAGCCCTTTGCGCGGCAACCTGATCAAAATTAAACAGGGGGAGGACAAGAATTTCGGAAAACTCATCCGCAGTTCGTTGAGCCTCGGCCACTAACTCCCTGGTGACGCTGCCGGCGGCATAAAAATAATAGAGCAACCCGAATACCACTGCGCTGATGGTGGTGATCATGCTCAGCCACAGCGTAAGCTCGGTGGCTACTGTTCTTTCAATCCTGAAACTCATCGCAACAACAGACCATCATCCTGGAAATTTGCAGCACATGATTTCTCTGTTAAAGGGGTTTTACAAAATTAATTTTTTCCAAGGTACTCAAGAGCCGGATCTGATGTACAGTAGGCTGCAGAGCTATGTTAGAACAATTATTGTTAATAATGATACAGTGAAAACAAAGTGTTAATCAAGAAGAATCAGCAAAATACAGGTAGAGAGAAAAATTTATCGACCGGATCGTCATTATTTCAGCAGTAATGGTGATAAAAACGCCCCTGAAACACTGCCTTGTTTCGAGCAATCTCAAGGGTATTGCATTGGAAAAACTTCTTATTCTCTTGACAAATACCCTGCCCTCCTTTAAAATTTTTATGAAAGGTGCCTGATCCATCGGCTATTTCGATAGATTGCGTGCTCAACCATATCACCCTCAACGGAGGACATCTATGAAAAGCAGGGACATGACAAAACTCCTTGCCAGCCTGGGCGTAGCCGCACTTATCAGTGCCGGCGGCATCACCCTGCCGGGAGCACATGCTTCAGGCAGCGGCTGAGGCGGTACCAAGCCCAGTGCAGGTAGCACTGAACATGTAGTTAAGCCGGCAGGCAGTGGCTGAAGTGGAGCAAAAGACAGCGCCGTGAGCGCTGAAGAAAAAGCAAAAGACACTGTTGAGGAAGCAACCGACGAAGTAAAGGATGCTGCTAAAGATGTTGCAAAAGATGCAACTGATACAGCTGCCGACACAGCAAAGAAAAAAGTACATAAAGCAATTGAAGGTTGTTGATATCCGACAACTGCTGACATAATTCCCCGTGCATCCCGCACTGGAAATATGTAGAATACAGGGCCGGTATCCAGTTTGGATACCGGCCCTGTTTATGTAATGCCTGGAGGATTTACGCTTGTCACATCCGGAACCTGTTGAACTCGTCACCGTTTACCCGGTAACCTCCCGTCTGCTTGCCGCTCCGCCGCAATTAGAGGACCTGATGGGACTGCCCGAATTCCTGGGGAACAACTCTGATCTCTACACCGATTACCCCTTTCTCCCGGACCTGGCAGCAGTGGAACGGGCCAGGTATCGAGTTGAAATTTTTTCGGAACCTCCGGTCGATAATCCGCAGCAGCGGATTATCAATCCGTCCCTGGAACTTGTTCCCGTGCGCTGGCGGAATCTGCTTGATATCCTGCTGACCCCGGACACACCACCCGTGCTGGGGGATGCAAATATCCTGATTTTTAAAAAACCCGGCACTGAAAGTGTCCAAATTCTACCTGCCGGTGGTCATGAACTGCTGGCCCTGAAACTGATCGCCGAAGATATTGACTCTAAACAGGCCGCCCTTGAAGGCGGGGTAGGTGTAGGCACCATAGATGACATCCTGTACAGCGCAGTTTCGCTGGGGCTGCTGATTGCACCCGAATCCCGCATTGTCCGATCTGATGATTTTCCACGCGGAGCCATCACGGATCCGGCCTGGTTCTCCTCGCCCACCTTTACCCTGCAGTGGCACATCACCCAGGTCTGCGACCTGCACTGCCGTCACTGTTATGACCGCACTGACCGCATTACTATGGAGCTTGAGCAGGGAATCAGGATTCTGGACGACCTCTACAACTTCTGTCGGGACCATCATGTTTTTACCCAGGTGACCTTTACCGGCGGCAACCCCTTGCTCTACCCGCATTTTATTGAGCTGTACCAGGCTGCTGCTGAGCGCGGTTTCATGACCGCAGTCCTCGGCAATCCAATGCCACGGCAACGCATTGAAGAGATGCTGGCCATCCAGAAACCGGAATTCTATCAGGTCAGCCTGGAAGGGATGCTGGAGCATAATGATTACATCCGGGGAGAAGGACATTTCAAGCGCATCCTTGCCTTTCTGGACCTGCTCAAAGAACTGGATATCTACTCCATGGTCATGCTCACCCTGACCCGGCTCAATATGGACGAGGTGCTGGACCTTGCCGAACTGCTGCGGAAACGGGTAAACCTTTTCACCTTTAACCGCCTGGCCATGGTCGGAGAGGGGGCAGCCCTTTCCTCTGCACCGGTTGAGGACTTCCCCTCCTTTCTCAACGAGTACATGCAGGCCGCCAGGACCAACCCGTGCATGAGCCTGAAAGATAATTTTTTCAACCTGCTGCGCCATAAGCAGGCACTGCCCTACGTGGGCGGCTGTGCTGGATTCGGCTGCGGCGCAGCCTTTAACTTTGTCTCCCTGCTCCCTGATGGCGAAGTCCATGCCTGCCGCAAACTTCCCTCTCAGATCGGTAATATGTATGAGAGCAGCTTAAACGACATCTATCATGGTGAACCTGCCCGCAGATACCGGGCCGGTTCCGCCGCCTGCGGCAGCTGCGATATCCGACCGGTCTGCGGCGGCTGCCTTGCAGTGAATTACGGCTTCGGCAATGATATCTTCAACGACCTTGATCCCTATTGCTGGGCCGAAAACTGAGCATCAACGTTATCATCGATATTTTTTTAAGATGGAGAACAAAATGTTTCATGATCGTCGGCTGATACGTAACTGTTTCATCCTGTTGTGCCTTGCTCTTCTCATCGGCGGCTGTGCAAAGACCTACTATTCAGCCATGGAAAAAGCCGGTATCCACAAGCGGGATATTCTCGTTGACCGAGTTGAAGAGGCCAGGGATTCACAGGCGGAAGCACAGCAGCAGTTCAAGTCCGCCCTTGAACAGTTCGGCTCCGTGATTGCGCTGAAAAACACCGACCTGAAAAAGGCCTATGACAGGCTGCAAAAGGAGTACACCAAATCGGAAAAGGCGGCCCACAAAGTTTCTGAGCGAATTGACAAGGTTGAAAACGTTTCCGAGGCCCTGTTTGACGAATGGGAGGACGAACTCGACCAGTATGAGAACAAGGACCTGCGCAGGTCCAGTAAAAAACAGCTCCAGGAAACCAGGGCCAGATATAAAAAAATGCTGGCCTCCATGCACGCCGCTGAAAAGAGTATGGAGCCGGTACTGAAAACATTCCATGATAATGTGCTGTTCCTCAAGCATAACCTCAATGCCCAGGCCATTGGTTCACTGCAGTCGGAATTTTCCTCTCTGGAAAAAAATATTGACTCTCTTCTTCTGAAGATGAATACGGCCATAGAGCAATCCAACAGCTTTATCGCCCGGATGGGTACCTGAGCAGGAGCTTGATTATGTCTGTTGCTGCCACCACTCTTTACGCCTCCCCTGCTCTCGTCCATGCGTCGTTTTTTCTTTGATCCCGGCCAGGAAAGAGATGGTCGGATACTGGTCACAGGATCGGAAGCCCGTCACCTGACAACGGTGCTCCGGATACAGCCGGGTACCGAGGTAGAGCTTTATGACGGCAGAGGCGGGATTGTCCGGGGCGAAGTTGAGCAGCTTGATTCCCGCCGGGTGAGTATCCGTATTCTTTCCCGCACATCCCGTCCCGACACCGACATCCCGCTCACCCTGCTCCAGGCCATGCTCAAGGGAAAAAAAATGGAATTCCTGATCCAGAAGGCCACGGAACTCGGCGTGCATACCTTTGTTCCGCTGACCACCCGGTACTGCGAAAAACAAACCGGCAGTGAACGGCAGAACGTGAGATGGCAGCGGATCATGCTGGAGGCATGTAAACAATGCGGACGGCCCGTCCCCATGCAGATCGCCCCCCCCATCCTTCTTGAGCAACTACCGCCCGGAGACGGCAGCAACCGGATCATGCCCTGGGAAGATGAGCCCACCCGCCCCCTCGCCCCTGTCCTGGTACGGGACCACCGCCCTACCCTCCTGCTCATCGGTCCGGAGGGCGGGTTTCATCCGGACGAAGTGAGCATGGCCCGTGAACAGGGGTTCAGCACCATATCTCTGGGCCCCCGTATCCTGCGGGCGGAAACGGCCGCTCTTGCCGCCGTCAGTATTATCCAGTACCATAACCATGTCCTCGAACCGGAAGCGATCTGAGGGGATAATAATGCATTCTTCGCACCTCTTTGTTTTCACCTTTGAACGTGATACAGTGGCCTGATTATGAGAGCTGTAATCCAACGTGTTACATCGGCCCGGGTCACTGTCGGCGGCCGACTTACCGGTGCCATAGACTCCGGCCTGCTGGTTCTGCTCGGTGTCCATCATGACGACACGGAAAGGGACGTATCCTGGCTGGCAAAAAAAATCGTTACCCTGCGTATCTTTGAGGACAGCGAAGGAAAAATGAATCTGTCCCTGCCTGACACCGGCGGGGAGATGCTGATCGTTTCCCAGTTTACCCTGCTTGGAGACTGCCGCAAAGGCCGCCGCCCCTCCTGGTCACAGGCTGCACCGCCCGACAGGGCAAACAGGCTTTATCAGGACTTTATTTCCGCAGTCAATGACCTTGGAGTTACAACCCGACACGGTGAATTCCAGGCCATGATGGAGGTCAGTCTGGTCAACTCCGGGCCGGTAACCATGCTTCTTGATTCACAGAAACAGTTTTAACAACTTAATCCATTCCAACCACCTATTATGATTGATTATAAAATCGGATCCACCTACCACGGTTTTCTCCTTCAGCGCATGGAGCACCTTCCCGAGATCAACTCCAGGGTATATCTCTTTGAGCATCAGCTGCTCGGCACTTCTGCCATGGCCATTAAGAATGATGACCCCAACAAGACCTTCTGTATGGCCTTTCAGACCGTACCCCAAGATTCGACAGGTGTTGCCCATATCCTTGAGCATTCCGTGCTCATGGGTTCGGAAAAATACCCGGTCCACGATGTATTCGGCGAGATCAACAAGGGCGGACTGATGACCTTTTTAAATGCCATGACCGGATCAGATACCACCTGGTATCCATTTGCCACCAGGAACATGACCGAATATTTTAACATTATGGACGTGTACTGTGATGTCTGCTTAAACCCTCTGCTGAAAAAAACCACCTTTGAACAGGAGGGCTGGCATTACCATAAGGAATCCATGGACTCTCCCCTGCAGTACCAGGGAGTTGTCTTAAACGAGATGAAGGGTGCCTTTTCCGATCCGATCCGGGCCATGTTTCATCATACCTTTCGCGGCCTGATGCCCGGGTCCACCTATGCCCATGAATCCGGCGGAGACCCGAAAAACATTCCGGATCTTACCTATGAAGAGTTCATCGCCTTTCATAAACGACATTACCACCCTTCCAACGGGATGCTCTTTTTCTACGGCAATGCCGACCTTGACCGGGAACTGGCCTCTGTGCAGGATAATTTTCTCAGCAGATACGACAAACCAGGGGAAAAGGCGACCATTGTCCCTGGAAACGATATTGCCGAACCGGCTTTCATTGAGGACGGTTACGGGGTGCAGCCGGGCAGCGAGCTTACCGGCAAAACCTTTTTTGCCGTGGGTTCAGCCGTGGGAACGGTCCTTGACCGTAAACGAAATGCCGCCTTCCAGATCATCGCCAACATCCTGTACAACTCGGATGCGTCACCACTGAAAAAAGCAATCATTGAATCTGGATTATGTAAAGATTTCGGAGGGTTATTTCTACCAGATTCCTGTTACAAAACCTTTATGATGACCTATCTGGTTGGTTGCGACCCTGATAAACGTGATCGGTTCCTGGCCCTGTATAAAGAGTCGCTCACCTCCATGGCCGCAGCAGGTATTGAACATGATTTGATCCTGTCCGAGTTGAATAAATATGAATTTTCCGTCCGTGAAGAACTGACCAAGGCCCAGCGCGGCCTGGATCTGATCAGCAAGGCCCTGCCTGCGCTCAAGCATGGTACAGATCCTTTCGAGGCCCTGCAGATTGAAAACCTGTTTGCCGCAATACGAAAACAGGCCCTTGAGGAAGGTTATTTTGAACACCTTATCCAGGAATATCTCCTGGATAACAGTGCTACGGTCGTGGTCACTCTGACACCTGACCCGGAAAAAATGACCAGAACCATGCAGGAAGAGCAACAGCGGCTTACTGCCTATGAACAATCACTTGATCAACAGCAGCTGGCAGACCTGGTGGCTAGAACCGGTGAACTGCTGAAACTTCAGCATACGCCCAATGATGAACAGACCCTTGCCCTGTTGCCCAGGCTGTCCCGCAATGATCTTGAGCGTGAACCGAAATTCCACCGGGTCAGGATTGACAACAGCAGCGGTGCCGACTTCATGGTCAATGAGCTTGACACCAACGCCATCGTGTACATGGAAATCGGCCTGGACTGTTCCGTGATCAGCGCCGACCTGCTTCCCTGGCTGGACCTGTTTGCAACCATTGCCACTGAAATAGGGACCAGCGAGCGTGACTACATCCGTATTGCCAAAGATATCAACATCTATACCGGCGGTTTCAGCCACTCCTTTTCCACCTATACCAATCTCCATGACCAGAGCAGGCTCCAGTCCGTACTCTGGTTTCAGATCAAGGCCCTGTCCGGATATCTCGACAAAGCCGTGCAGATAGCCTGTGACGTCTTTGCCGACCTGGATATCAGTAACCGGCAGCGAATTAAAGACATTGTCCAGCGTGAATTTGCCTGGGCGGAACACGGTGTACAGAGTGAAGGCTACGGTATGGCTTCCACCCGGGTCTTCTCGCATCTCAGCCGGGCAGGCATGATCAATGAGTACGTGAGCGGTGCAACCTCCTACCTGGCATTAAAAGAGCTTGCCTCCAACTATGATACACTTGAGGAAGGATTTCTGAAAAAATTAGTCGCCTTGCGTGACCTGCTCTTTCAAAAAAACGGTCTTACAATTTCCGTCACCGGGTCTTCAGCCGACATTGATCGATTCAAATCACTTATTCCGGAGATCAACACCTCTCTGGGGACAACGGCTTATCCATCGGCTTCCTCTTCCTTTCCGGAACTCCCCCGCTTCCAGGCATTCTGCACCTCTGCCGAGGTTGTCTACAACGTGCAGGGCTGCACCCTGTTTGACGAGCAAGACAGTTACAACGGCCATTTTGAGGTCCTTAAGACATGGTTGTCACGCGATTACCTGTGGAACACAGTGCGCCAGGTCGGTGGAGCCTATGGCTGCTTTGTCCAGTTTAATCATATTACGGGTAATTTCGGCCTTGTCAGTTACCGTGACCCGCAGATTGATAAAACCTATGCAGCCTATGACACAATTGTCGATTCCCTGCAGGAACTTGAGCTGACACGTCCGGTTCTGGATCAGTTGATCATCGGCACCTATGGCTCCTTTACCCCACACCAGGGGCCTGCAGCACGTGCAATGACGGCCCGCAATGAATACCTCTCCGGCATTACCCGGGAATATAAAATACAGCGCATCAACGAAATCATAGATACCAGTGTCGACAGCATGCGCAGCTACGCACCTTTTTTCCGGAACCTGCAGAACAACAGAGTCAGGGCCACCATCGGCAACTGTGACAAGATCAGGGAACATGCTGATCTGTTCGATGATATACAGGAACTGTAACGTATAGAGGACGGCAGGGCCGTGTGCGGCCCTGCCCGGAGGGGATTATGGTGCCGAAAACCGGACACAACCGAGTCTATCTCATTGAAACTCGTAACTGTTCAGGAGCACCTTATCTTCGCCCATTTAAGCCTGATCGAGTAGCACAAGTACGCTTCACAGTCTTAAATGAACAAATCTAAGGCCCTCCTGAACAGTTACAGGACGGTGGTTTTGCAAGTTTTCTGCACCCACCTGAATAGTTAC
>WFRY01000403.1 GCA_015486315.1 Desulfobulbaceae bacterium | reverse complement strand
GGCATAGATGTTATACATACTTGACTAACTTTCGATATTCCCGTACAAAGAGTCTATATCTCCTCCATTTTATGTTTAAAAATAAAAAAATGTCTTTTCCGATAGATACGATTATCACCTTGTTGCAAGAGGAAGTGGCCGATTATCAGGTACCTGTCGTGGATCTGATCGCCGCTCAGACGAAAGATCCGTATAAGGTTCTGGTGGCGACCATTATGTCGGCCCGTACCAAGGATGAGGTTACGGCAGTTGCATCTAAAAGGTTGTTTAAGCGTGCGGATTCAATTGATGATCTTGCCGGGTTATCCGTGGAGGAGCTTGAAAAAATTATTTATCCTGTGGGCTTTTTTCGCAATAAGGCAAAGTATCTTGCCGCCTTGCCCGGAGTTTTGGATAAAGAGTTCAACGGCCTGGTCCCCGATACCGTAGACCAGTTGGTTAAACTGCCCGGGGTAGGACGAAAGACCGCTAATCTGGTAGTTGCTGTTGCCTTTAATAAGCCTGCTATCTGTGTTGATACCCATGTACACCGGATTATGAATATCTGGGGCTATGTGGAGACGAAAACCCCGCTGCAAACGGAAATGGCCCTGCGCGGGAAACTGCCGGAAAAGTACTGGATATCCATTAACTCTCTGCTGGTGGCCTTTGGTCAGGGAACCTGCAAGCCACGTTTTCCGCATTGTGATCGCTGTGTTATAGCCGACTTGTGCCCACAGATCGGAGTGAAGCCGCGTAAGACAGCCTCTGCAGGAAAGAGCAGCGTTTCTTCTCCATCCGGGCGCAGGTTTGTATCATGGAATGTAAATGGTCTGCGGGCGGCGCTGAAAAAAGGATTCCTGGATACCCTGCATGAGCTTGATGCCGAGATTTTTGCCGTTCAGGAGATCAAGGCCCTGCCGGATCAGCTGCCTTCCGAGGTAAAGCATATTCCCGGATATCATGCCTACTGGAATCCGGCCCGGAAAAAGGGCTATTCCGGGACAGCTGTTTTCAGCAGAAAGGAGCCGCTGCAGGTAGTCTATGGCCTGGGCAAAGAGGAGTTTGACGCCGAGGGAAGGGTGCTTACCCTTGAATTCGACGATTTTTATTTCATCAATATTTATTTTCCAAACGCGCAGCACGGGCTGAAACGTCTTGATTTCAAGAGAGATTTCAATCAGGAAGTCCTGCGCTACATGGACGGGCTTGCCCGGAAAAAATCCGTAGTTCTCTGTGGTGATCTTAACGTGGCCCATAAAGAGATTGACCTGGCCAACCCAAAAGCCAATGTCAAAAACCCAGGATTTTCACCCGAAGAACGGGCCTGGATGGATGAGGTCGTCAATGCCGGTTATGTGGATACTTTTCGGCTGTTCAACCAGGACGCGGAGCAGTACAGCTGGTGGAGCTACCGTTTTAATGCCCGGGCTAAGAATATCGGCTGGCGTATTGATTACTTTGTGGTGGACCCGGGCAGCCGGGACAGGGTAAAGGGGGCTGCCATTCATGCTGATATCCTCGGCTCGGATCACTGTCCGGTGAGTATTGAATTTTCCTGAAACGTAACTATTCAGGAGCACCTTATCTTCGCCCATTTAAGCCTGCTTGAGTAGCACAAGTACGCTTCACAGTCTTAAATGAACCAATCTAAGGCCCTCCTGAACAGTTACAGGACGGTGGTTTTGCAAGTTTCCTGCACCCACCTGAATAGTTACCCTGAAACGATTATATTCCGAGGTGTTATCAATCCAAGAGTGTAATTAATGAAGCGCGTACCTTTTTTTTCGATACCTGATACCTGTGAAATAACGTAACTTCTCAATAAGTGGTGACAAGTGCGGTGTCTTACTTTATGGATCGAAGTCTACGCTATCCCGTCTATGTGAGGCGGCCTGATCGCCGCAAGATGGGGTGCAGCTGAACAGTTACTATGGATCGAAGTCTACGCTATCTCCGGCTAACAACATGCCGGGATGACGGAGTTGCTTGCAATTACGATCGTCATCCCCGAATGTAGTTATCGGGGATCCAGGTATTTTACCACCACTTATTGAGAAGTTACGAAATAACCTGATACCTTGTCAATATGAAAGCATATACAGTAATCATAGCCGATGACCACAGCCTGATCAGGCAGGGAATCAAAAGTATCCTTGCCCAGAATCCCGAGGTGGAGGTTATTGCCGAAGCCGCTGACGGCCTTGAGCTGTTTACCAGGTTGGCTGAGCAGCTGCCGGATATGATTGTTCTCGATATCTCCATGCCCAGGATGAATGGTATTGATGTGGTGGCGGAAGTCCATGAGCATTACCCCACCGTGCATATTCTTATCTTGACCATGCATTCCAATGCCCAGTATTTTTATCATGTGATTTCAGCCGGAGCACACGGTTATCTGCTTAAAGACGATTCGGATACCGAGCTGTTGACAGCCATCCGCACTGTTCGGCAGGGTAAAACCTATGTCTCTCCGCAACTGGTGGCGGAGGTAACCGGTGATATGGTGTCCGCCTTCCGTGATAATAAAGAGATGCCCGTGATTCATCTGACCGAGCGTGAAAAACAGGTCCTTCAGTTGGTGGTCAAGGGACATACCAGTAAACAGATGGCTGTTTTTTTATGTTTGAGCCCCCGCACTGTGGATCATCATCGGGCCAGTCTTCTCAAGAAATTTAAAATGAAAAATACTGTTGACCTGGTCAATCATGTCGTCAGTAACTCCATAGTTGTGCCTCAGTAATCTCTGCTGTCGGGGCTGTACCTCCTGCGGTAATTTTTTCAATCAAGGCAACAGGAGATCGGTTCAGGATACTTTTGTCACCTTTTTTCTCCAGTACCAGAGGAGGATTCCACCGGCCACCATGGTCAGGCTGAGTAACTGGCCCATGGTCATGCCCGCCAGGAGCAAACCAAGCTGTGGGTCAGGCTCCCGGACAAATTCCACCATGAATCGAAAAATTCCATACAGGATCATGAACAGGGCCAGCATGGAACCGTGCGGCCACCAACCGGCTTCCCTGTTTTGCCATGGTCTGGCTTTGAGGGTCCAGAGGATAGTAAAGAGCAGCACCCCCTCAAGCAGCACCTCATAGATTTGTGATGGATGGCGCGGCAGGGGGCCACCGCCGGGAAAGACCATGCCCCATGGGGCATCCGTCAGGCGGCCGTACAGTTCTCCATTCATAAAGTTGCCGATTCTTCCCAGGCCGAGACCGATGGGAATGGTGACAACGTACAGGTCAGCGGCTTTCCAGAAATTAATTGTATGCCGTCTGCAGTACAGTGCGCCGCAGATAAGTACACCGATGCATCCCCCGTGGAAGGACATGCCCCCCTGCCAGGTAGCGAAGACCTCAAGAGGATGCTGCAGGTAATATGAGGGGTTGTAGAAGAGAACATAACCCAGTCGACCGCCTGATATTACTCCGGCAATAAGGGTGAGGTTCAGGTTGTCCAGGTGGTCAAGCAGGTTGTTCCAGCGGAACCTGGTTGCCTGGTATTTGACCAGCAGGTATGCGGACATGAACCCGAGAATATACATCAGGCCATACCAGCGCACATGGAGTGGACCAAGGGAGAAGATGATCGGATCAATGTTCGGGTAAGAGAGCATAGCAGTTACTGTTGATCAGTTGTGGATTTGATAGTTAGTGCCTGCCCATAAATGGTCTTTCGGAGTCTCGCAAGCTCGCTTACCTCGCCCGATCTCTGCGTCATGCTCAAAAAATAATGATCGGAATATCATGTAGATAGATGCGCTTATTTTTATCGCAATCCTCGGAGTCTACGCTTACCTGGCCTCGAACGAAAATCTTCATTTATGGACAGTAGTTATAAAATACCCATTTTTTTCAAGTGGACCTGGAGCACGGAAATTGCCGCCGGTGTGATGCCGGAAATCCTCGACGCCTGGCCCAGAGAGAGCGGTTGAACCGTGGTCAGCTTTTCCACCACCTCGTTGGAGAGGCCGGGGAGGCCCTTATAATTAATCTCTTCCGGTAATCGTGTCTGTTCCAGTTTTTTGAAACGATCCACCTGTTCCTGCTGGCGTTTGATATAACCGGCATATTTTATCTGCAGCTCAATTTCATCGGCAAAATCAAGGCCGGTCAAGTCAATGGCCGGCTTCAGCCCGGTCTTGTCTGCAAGGGAGGCCATGTGGGTCAGTTTGATCTCCGGTCTGCGGAGGAGTTCCGTCATGGTCATGGCCTGACTGATCCTGCTGGAGCCCTGTTGGACCAGAAAATCGTTCACCTCTGCTGTCGGCCTGATGCGGAGCTCGTCCAGCAGGGATGTTGTCTCATCAATAGACTTCTTTTTGCTGACAAATCCCTGCCAGGTGTCCTCGTCGATGAGTCCCAGCCGGTAGCCGATTTCCCGCAGTCGCAGATCGGCATTGTCTTCACGCAGCAGCAGCCGGTACTCGGCCCGGGAGGTAAAGAGACGATACGGCTCTTTTGTGCCCAGGGTAACCAGATCGTCAATGAGTACTCCTATATAGGCCTGGGACCGGTCCAGGATCAGGGGAGCTTCATCGCGTACCAGTTTGACGGCATTAACGGCTGCCATCAGCCCCTGGCCGGCCGCCTCTTCATAACCTGAGGTGCCGTTGATCTGTCCGGCATGGAACAGGCCGCTGATTCGTTTGCTCTCAAGGGATGGTTTCAGCTCAAGGGGGTCAATATAATCATACTCAATGGCATAACCGGGCCGGATGATGCGTGCATGTTCCAGACCGACGATGGAGTGGACCATATCCACCTGGGCCTGCAGCGGCAGGCTGGTGGGGATACCGTTGGGATAGACCTCAATGGTGTCCAGTCCTTCCGGTTCCAGAAAGACCTGATGCCGTTCTTTGTCGGGGAAGCGCATGACCTTGTCTTCAATGGACGGGCAGTATCTGGCCCCCACCCCCTTGATAATGCCTGCATACATGGGTGACTGATCAATGGCCCTGCGGATCACGGCATGGGTCTTCTCATTGGTGTAGGTAATATAGCAGGGACGCTGGGCAAGTTTCGCTGTTTTGTTGCTGGAAAAAGAGAACATGGATGGGGGATCGTCGCTATACTGCGGATCAAGACGGGAGTAGTCAATGGTGTTTCCGTCAAGCCGGGGTACTGTACCGGTCTTCATGCGACCCACTGCAAAGCTGTTTTCCCGGTACCACTGTGCAAGGCGGGTTGAAGGGGCATCGCCCATCCGTCCGGCCGGGAAGTTTTTCAGGCCGATATGGATAAGACCGTTTAAAAAGGTGCCGGTGGCAACCACCACCGCCCGAACCGTGATATTCTCGTCCAGAGATGTCCGGATACCGCTGACCCCACCGTTTGTGACCAGTATCTCATCCACTACTGTCTGGCGAATTTCCAGATTTTCCTGGTTTTCGAGCACTGTTTTCATCCGCAACCGGTAAAGCAGGCGATCGGCCTGGGCACGCGATGAGCGGACCGCCGGCCCTTTACTTGTATTGAGTCGGCGGAACTGGATACCGGTGGCATCAATATTTTTTGCCATCTCACCACCCAGGGCGTCGATTTCCTTGACAAGGTGTCCCTTGGCCAGTCCGCCGATGGCCGGGTTACAGGACATGGCACCGATGGTGTCTGCGTTGATGATGCAGACAAGGGTTCTGCATCCCATACGGGCACTGGCCAGGGCGGCCTCGCAGCCGGCGTGGCCGGCGCCTATGACGGCAATATCAAAGTCTGGCATGGTTTGGAATAAGGCCCTCGATGTCTTGTTGCAGGAATGGTTGATAACCGTTTATAGTGATGGAATCGTTACAGCGCAGTCTCTCCAGATACGTTACTAACATCTTACGCGTAAAACTTAAAACCTAAAACGAAGTACCATAGGCGGGTTCCATGCATTTTCCAGCTATTGCACATGTGCTTGGACTGCTGCTGATAGTCACCGGCAGTTCCATGCTGGTGCCTGTAATCTGTTCGCTCTACTATGGCGAAGCCGATCTGATTCCGATTCTCGTATCGGCGTTGATAACCCTCGGCATAGGAGTGCCGTGCTGGTGGTTTTTCCGGAAACGCCATGAACTGCATATCCGGGACGGTATTTTCATTGCAGTGGCGGGCTGGTTTCTTGTCTCAGGCATGTCGGCCCTGCCGTTCATGATCCATGGGTCAATTCCATCCTTTACCGATGCCTTTTTCGAGATGATGTCCGGGTACACGACCACCGGGGCAACAATTCTCACCAATATAGAAGCACTGCCCCATGGCCTGCTGTTCTGGCGGAGCCAGACCCATCTGCTGGGCGGGATGGGATTTCTCACCCTGACTGTTATCTTTCTGCCTAAAGGTATGGGCGGGCTGCGCCTGTTTCGCGCCGAATCAAGTCCGGGCCAGGTTATCACCAAGGAGAAATTTACCCCGAGAAACAGGGATACCATGATTCTTCTCTGGTGGATTTATCTTGCCCTCAACGCTCTGCAGACCCTGCTGCTTGTCTTTGGCGGCATGACCTTGTTTGATGCTCTGTGTACTGCTTTTGGAACGGTTTCTACATCCGGTTATTCCCCGAAGAATGCCAGTATTGGTTTTTATGACAACGCCTATTTTGACTGGGTCATTATTGTCTTCATGTTTCTTGGCGGGACCAGCTTTGTCATGCTCTACCAGGTGCTGCATGGTGATATCAAGTCCATGCTCAGGAATACGGAGTTTAAATGGTATGTGCTGCTCCTCCTCTTTTTCTGCGGCATGGTATCCTGGATTCTCTGGCAAGAGCATACCTATCCCGGAATATTGGATTCAATCCGATATGGAACCTTCCAGGTCGTGTCGCTGCTGACCACCACCGGCTTTGGTACCGCCGACTACGAAAAATGGCCCCAGGCCGCCCAGATGTTTCTCTACCTGGTCTGTTTTATCGGTGCCTGCGCAGGATCGACCACCAGCGGCATTAAGGTCGTTCATTTTGTAATTATATGCAAGTACATGAGGGGAACAGTGCGCAAGCTTTTCTTCCAGCCTATGTCTGTAGTCACGGTTAATTTGAACCGAAAGCCTGTTGATTCTTCCATTATTGATCTGGCAATCTGCTATTTTATCGTCAATATTTTCATGGTCTTCGTTGGAGGATGTTTCATGGTGCTGGTGGATGATATGGACTACACCACCGGCATGAGCAGTGTCATTGCCTCGCTGATGAATATCGGCCCGGGATTCGGGGCCGTGGGACCGTCGCAGAATTATGCCTTTATTTCAGACACCGGTAAATGGTTTCTTGCCTGGACCATGATGGTGGGCCGCCTGGAAATGTTTTCCGCCCTGGTCGTATTTTATCCGTCGTTCTGGAAGAGATGAGTTTCTGCGTAAGCGCTCCATGAACACCCTGTTGCACGCGCTCTCAGGCGGAAAATAATTTTCTTACCTCCTTTAAATAGTCGGCGTTACAGATGACGATGGCCCGTTCTCCATCCAGAATATGGGTGGTACCTACGGCAGTGCTCCATGTGCCGTCGCGAAATACACTGCCGATGATGATATGTCCTGTCAGGGTGGTATCAAGCCTGGCAAGCGGTTTTTTGGTAACCGGGGAGCCCGGAGCTGCAATAAGGTCGACAACCTCGGCATCAAAGCCATGCATATGGAGCACGGAAAGGAGCTCGCTCTGGCGGATAAAGGAGAGGATCTCATTGCCGGCCAGGGTCTTCTTGTTCAGGACAATATCCGAACCGCTGGTGGATGCAAGAACCATGTACTCCTCTTTATTAACCAGGCAGATTGTTTTCTTCAGGCTGCACTGGGGGCCTTCACATTCCCCGGTCATCAGTTGTTTGGCCAGCAGACAGCTCATGATGTTGGTTTCATTCTCACCGGTGGTGGCGATGAAGGTATCCATGTCGAGCAGTCCCGCCTCTTCAAGCACATTTTTGTCCGAGCCATCACCGTGCAGCACCTCGGTGTCCAGCAGCATTGCCGAGAGTTCTTCCGCCCGTTTTTCATCCTTTTCCAGCAGTCTGACGTGGACATTTTTGTCGAGCAGCTGGGCCAGGCGGCTGCCGACAAGACCACCGCCGAGGATCATTACCCGGTTTCTGCGCTGCTGCCGGATCCCGGTGAGCTTCATCAGGCGGGGCAGATCGTTTTTAGCAGCCATGATGAGGATCTGGTCCTTGGGCAGAATTTTCTGCTCGCCGCCGGGGATGATGGTCGTGATTCCCCGGGAAATAGCCACGACCCGGAAAGAAAAGTCGTTATAACTGCGTGCAATATCAATGAGGGTCTTGTCGGCAAGGGGAGAGTCGTCATAGATTCTGGCAGCCAGGACCTGCATCTGTCCAAGTGCGACATCAATTATTTCATCACCCGAGGTGCGATTGATCAGACGGGCGATTTCCTGGGCCGTCAACTCTTCCGGATGGATGAAAAGGTCTATTTTCAGGTCCTCGCCCTGCAGAATTGAGTTCTCGTTGCCAAACTCCTGGGAGCGGACCCTGGCAATTTTACTCTCTATACCAAATCGGTCGGCGATCATGGATGACAGCATGTTGACCGCATCGTTATCGGTCACTGCAATGAGATAATCCATCCTGTCCGCCTGGGCCTCCTGCCAGCAACTGATGTTCATGGCGCTGCCGGTTATGATCCGGGCATCCAGGTTGCCGTCCGCATAGCGCACCAGATCCGCGTTCGGTTCGATAACCGTGACCGCATAATCTTCATGCAGTAATCGTTTGGCAAGATAGAATCCTATTCCGCCAAGACCGAGAATGAGGATGTTTTCAAGATCCTTGGCGCTCTTTCGTAGTTTCCCGAACATGGTCCTGATTTTTCAAGATGTGTGTTGGACGCCGGGTAAGTCGGTCGGCGTCCAGCTGATGTATGCCCAGGTGGGCACGATTCGTCGGTGGACTGTGACTGTACCGTCCTGATTGGTATTGGAAATGCGGCGGACATATTTTTTCAACAGCTCTTCCTCGTCTTGATCCAGGTTGTGAAACATCCAGGAATAGCCGGCAACCGCTTCAGCAAAAGACCGGTATTCGAGGGTCTTTTCAAGGGGAATATAATCAACCGTCGGCAAAATACCCATCTGATAAAGGATATTGACCGTGTAAATATAATCAGGTCCGGCTGACAGCTCCCTGCCCACGGCGGCAAAGGCATCAGGATCTTTGGGACCGTGTCTGACCCGGTCGGTTATACAGACCCGTCTGGTTGCAAAGCTGTTCAGCCTGGTCAATGCCCTTTTGAGGTCATGAACCGCCAGAGATCTGGAGGCAATGGCAACGTCGTGGGGCTTTATACCATGTTGCCTCCAGTTGTCATCCCAGGATAATTGCCGGGTGGATATATTTTGCAGTCCCTGTCCGGCTGCCCGTTCTTGGAGAATCTTCAGCATGTTGCCTGAAAAGTCAATGGCCGTAACCTGCCGGGTGCAGGCGGCAACAGGCAGAGCCAGTGTACCCGGACCGCAGCCGATATCAAGAACACTCCAGTCCGGGTCCGGGGCCAGCAACTCCAGGAATTGTTCGGTGTATACGGAATGGGCAGTACGGCCGGCAAAAGAGCGTGCCTTCCGGTCCCAGTCAGCTGCATTTTTGTGGTGCTGCGATTTTTTTGTGTTGGCCTGCTGTCGGAGAAGTCCCCAGTCCAGGTCCTGAAAATGAAAATTTGTCATCCTTTTGTCGCCCAAGCGTGAAATGATTTGACAGTAACGGCAGCTGTGATTAAAATACAAAGTTTTAATAAAGTAAATGGATAGCTTGAGTCAGGCCTTACATTGCCGCATCCGGCGGACTGCACCATTGCTGTCTGCACGCAGTGACTGCCGGAAACGTACCCATTGAGATGAATCAGCGGTAATGTCTGAGGTCGACTGTTTTTGAGCGCCAATCACGTTAAAGGAACTATATCATGAGTAAGAGAACTTTTCAGCCCAGTAACATCAAGCGTAAACGTACACACGGCTTTCGTACCCGCATGCGGACCCGTGCCGGTCAGGCAGTTATCAAGAGAAGGCGTGCCAAGGGGCGTAAACGGCTGTCCGCTTAGGTTCTGATGAAGCAGTACGGGCTCCCTAAGTCCTGTCTTCTCAGGAAAACCTGGCAGTTTAATCAGGTCTATCGGTGTGGCCGGAGGTTGCGCGGCAACGGCTTTGCTCTTATTTGTCTGACTGCTGACCAGCCCGAGAGTCGCCTGGGGATAAGTGTGCACAGGAAGGTTGGAAATGCAGTGCGCCGTAATCGGATCAAACGTATTGTCCGTGAAACATTCCGCCTGCACCGTGATATCTTTCCCCGGTCAAGCGATATTGTGTTTACAGTTCGACCGGAATTCTCTCTGCACGGCATGCGGGATGTTCGTGATGCTGTAACGAAATTATCCGGGCAGAACTGATGTGCAGTCATTGTCGACAGGTCACTGCCAGGCTACCGGAAAACGGACTCGAAAAAACGGTTTCCGGTCCGGTCGGCAGGTTCTGTCTGTTGTTGATCAAAGGATACCAGTACTGTATTTCTCCGCTTTTCCCCCCCTGCTGTCGGTATATCCCAACCTGCTCAGAGTATGCTGCTCAGGCTGTCATCAAGTACGGTCCGATGCGAGGCATGTGGCTTGCTGTCTGCCGTATTCTGCGCTGCCATCCCTTTGTTCGCGGCGGCTATGACCCTTTGAAATAATTGTTCAACCAGGCTGCCGGGTGTTTGGCCGGGCCCGGGTTGTTGTAGATAAGTACAAGGAAAATAAACCATGGATATGTACAGGGCCTTTCTGGCCATCGTTCTTTCATTTCTCATTCTGATCGGTTACCAGTATTTTTTCGTTCCATCGCAGCCGGCGCAACAGCCCGCACAGACTGAGCAGACGGCTCCGGTCCCTGGAGCTCCGGCAGCTGAGTCCCCTGCGACGCCTGCTGCAGCACCGGCTGCTCCGGCGGTACATGCGGCTGTGGTTCCTACTGTGGCTGTTGATGAAAATGCCCGGGACATTACAGTGGATACTCCCCTGTATACGGCGGTTATTTTCGAGCAGGGCGGCGGGCTGAAACACTTTATTCTGAAAAAATATCGTACCGAGAGAGACAAAGACGCAGCACCCATGGAGCTGGTCAAGACCGACAATCCGGCTGAGCTGCCCCTGGTCTTTACCCTGGATAATGGTGCTACAGCAAGCCTGCCTGTCTTTAAAACGGACAAGGAGCACTTGAGCCTGAAGGAAGGCGGTTCCGGTCATCTTGTCATGACCGCTACCCTTGCAAATGGGCTGAAGATTGAACGGACTCTTGAGTTTGCTGCAGACAGTTACCTTATCCAGAGCAGCTACACGGTAACCAATGCCGGTTCTGAACCCCGGCAGGTGACACCGGCAATGGTAATGACCAATGCTCCTTTTTCGGTGGCCAAGGCCGCCGGTCGCTACCTGTTCAGCGGTCCGGTTGCCCTGGTAAATAATGAGCTGGAGGAGGTAAAGGGTAAAAAGTTAACAGCAGGCCCCCAGGTTCTGCAGGGTGCGGTCAGTTGGGCCGCCTATGAAGATAATTACTTCATCTGTGCTGTTATCCCGGAACAGAACAACGCTGCAGCTATGGTTACCATGAGTGCTGCAGGTGATGTCGTGCGCACAGTTGTCGGGGGCGGGGTCACCACACTTGCTGCCGGAGAGACGAAAACCTTTCAGTACAAGGCTTATTTCGGTCCCAAAAAATTATCTATTCTCAAGAGTACCGGCCATGAGCTGTCCAAGGCGGTGAACTTCGGCTGGTTCGATATACTGGCCAAGCCCATGCTCTTTCTGCTGAATTTTCTTTACTCCTTCATAGGCAACTACGGTATTGCAATTATTCTTGTAACCTGTCTGATCAAGGGAGCGTTCTGGCCGATTACCCAGAAGGGTATGAAATCCATGAAGAACATGCAGAAGCTTCAGCCCAAGGTTGCCAAACTCAAAGAGAAGTACAAGGATGATCCGACAAAGATGAATCAGGAGATGATGGCCATGTACAAGACGTACAAGGTCAATCCCATTGGCGGTTGTCTGCCCATGGTCATTCAGATCCCGTTCTTCTTTGCCCTGTACCGGGTCCTGATGTCGGCCATTGAGCTGCGTCACGCCCCGTTTATGCTGTGGATCAATGATCTGTCAGCACCTGACCGCTTGATGATCGGTGTTGATATCCCGGTACTGCACGGAATTCCGGTTTTGACCCTGCTGATGGGGGCCTCCATGTACCTGCAGCAGAAGATGACGCCGACAACCGCAGACCCGACTCAGGCAAAGATTATGCAGTTTTTACCGGTTGTATTTACCTTTATGTTTATTAACTTTGCTTCCGGCCTGGTCCTGTACTGGTTTGTCAATAATCTGCTTTCAATTCTCCAGCAGCAGCTTATTAACCGCCAGATCAGCAATGCATAAGATGGCGGTTTTGCGGGTTGAACTGTAAATGCAAGTCGAAGTTTTAGGGAACAAGTTGATCTAACAGGAAAAAATTGTATGGCAAAAGGAAAAGATTTTTACGGTATAACTGTCACTGAGATTATTGCAAAGGCCTGTAAAGAGTTGTCGGTCTTGCAGGAGGAGTTGGATATAGAGGTTCTGGAGACCGGCTCTGCCGGTATCTTCGGTCTGTGCAAGAAAAAAGCCCGCATCCGGGTCACGAAAAAGGCTGATAAGGCTGCCCTGAAGGAAAAGAAGGCTGATACGACCGAAAAGGATGTGTCCAGGGCTGTTCCTGAACCGGAAATCGTTCGGGAAACTGTTGAGAAGAACAGTAAAACGGCAGAGCTGGTAGATGATGTCAGGCAGGAACCGGCAGAACCTGCAGTGGCCAAGCCGAAAGCTGCTCCTGGGAAAAAACCGTCCAGGACACCCCGGCCCGCTGAACGGGAAGAGACAACTCCGCGGGAACTTCCCACCGATGAAGTGCTTGCAGCCGTTAAAGAAGATATCGTCGGCCTGCTTGAGGTCATGACCTTTCCTTCCGAGGTAACCGTTGAAATTATTGACCATACGGTGGCCTGTCGGATCAGTGGTGAGCATGATGAAGTCCTGGTCGGAAATGACGGCAGGACGCTTGACAGTCTGCAGTATCTGTTACGCAAGATGATGTCCAGACGCCTGCCTGATCGGATGATGCTTTCCCTTGACGTCGGCAACTATCGTGAGCAACGGGCTGAAGAGCTTAAATCCAGAGCGTTACAGCTTGCCGACCTGGTGAAGGAAGACGGTAAAACTCAGGCCATACCCGCTCTTAATCCATCCGAGCGGCGGGTGGTGCATATGGTACTTCAGGAGGACAAGGCTATCCGCAGTCGTTCCGTTGGCGAGGGATTGTTTAAAAAGGTCCTGATTTATAAACCAGGAAAAAAGAAAAAGCCCGGATCCAGGAAGGGAAAGGGACGTCAAAGTGGTCATTCGTCCGGCAACCAGTGATACCATAGCCGCCATTGCCACTGCCCCCGGCACCGGTGGCATAGGTATTATCCGCATCAGCGGCCCGGAGTCTGCCGCCATTCTGCAGCGGCTGTTTACCCCGTTTCGTTCCCATCAAAAATTCCAGACCCATAAACTGTATTACGGTACCGTTGCAGACCGCAGGGGTGCTGTTCTGGATGAGGTGCTTGCGGTGTTTATGCAGGCCCCACATACCTACACCCGTGAAGATGTGGTGGAGCTGCACAGTCATGGCAGTTATCTGGTTCTTCAGGCTATATTATCTGAAGTCCTGGCTGCCGGTGCACGGGCAGCCGACGCCGGTGAGTTTACCAAGCGTGCCTTTCTTGCCGGTCGTATTGATTTAACCCGGGCTGAAGCCGTCATAGACCTGCTGCAGGCTCAAACCGGTGCCGGGGTCAGGCTTGCAGTTGAACAGATGCAGGGAGCCCTCTTTACGCGTATTGAGACGATTCGGGACGTACTGGTGGAAATTCTGGCTGTGGTTGAGGTTGCCATTGACTTTCCCGATGATGATGTGGAAATCCTGCAGGTAGATAAACTCCTTAGCCGCCTGCAGGAGGATGTTGAGTCTCCCCTGGAGCAGCTTATTGCCCTGGCCGAGCAGGGAAAGGTCATTCGGGAAGGTGTCAAGGTTGTGATTGCCGGTCGGCCCAATGTGGGTAAGTCCAGTCTGCTGAACGGGCTGCTGCAGGAGGACCGTGCTCTGGTAACGGAGATACCGGGAACGACCAGAGACACCATCGAAGAGTTGATCTCTGTGCGCGGAATACCCGTTCATCTTGTTGATACAGCAGGAATCCGTGCCCATGATGACGTTGTTGAAGAGTTGGGAATTGAGCGGGCCAGGCGTAAGCTGCAGGAAGCGGATCTGGTGCTTTTTGTTGTGGACGCAACTGTTGCCCTGGAGGAAACTGACCGGGAACTTTATAAATTTCTTGAAGGCAGCAAGCGGATAGTTGTTTTAAATAAACTCGATACAGCTGATGAGTCCATGCTTGACGCAGTCAGCCGCGAGTTTAAAGGTGACGTTCAGGCCCGGATCGCGGCCCGGGACGGGCAGGGATTGAACACCCTGCTGGATCTGATCTACCGGGAAATAATGGGCAGTGAGGACGAAATTGATGAGCAGGTTTCATGCGGACCAAACCTGCGCCATAAGATGATTCTGGAAAAGACGGTTTCAGCTGTCCGTCGGCTGCGCAAAACGTTGCAAACGGGAGCCACTGCGGATTTGATAGCCGTTGATCTGCAGGCAGCCCTTGATCATCTTGGAGATATAGTCGGCCTGACCACACCCGAGGATGTGCTGGACACCCTGTTTTCCAGGTTCTGCATCGGCAAGTGAATCTATTGGCCGAAGTAGCAGGCGCGCTTATTCCCCGGATGTTTGTATTATAAGTACAAGACCATCCAAGACATATTCGACCTGCTGGATAAATTCTATTTTGATGCAATAACCGTCAGGTCGGAAATTTTGATGTACTTCATGGGATTTATTGCTTTGCCGTGAAGGCGGATCTCATAGTGGAGATGCGAGCCGGTCGATCGACCGGTGTTGCCGATCAGGCCGATTGTCCGGCCACGGGTTATTCTTTCCCCTTTTTTGACCAGCCGTCTGGAAAGATGGGCATATGTAGTTTCGTAGCCATGGCCGTGGGCAAGAACGACGTAATTTCCCAGTCCTTTGTTGTATGCTGCTTTTTTGACAACACCATTGCCGGTAGCTGCAACTTTGTCTCCGGTATCCCCCTTAAAGTCGATCCCTGCATGAAAACCGGTTTTACCGTTGATCGGATCCACTCGTTTCCCGAAACCGGAGCTGATTTTCGTGTCGACAGGATGACCCAGCGGCATGCTCTGTAATGCGGTAAGGTAGCGGTCGGTGGTAACTATCAGTTTATCCTGAAAGTTTTCATTGACGGCTATAAATGGGCCACCACTATGAGTGGGGTCTTCTTCTATCTTGATTTTGACCCCAAGCTGATCAATTACTTTTTCAATGACCTTGGCCTGTTCGTCCAGTTTACTGATGCTTCCCTCAAGGAGTTCTTCCTGATTGTGTTTCAGGCTGGCCAGCTTTTCCTTTTCCTGGATTATTCTGGCAAGCTCAATTCTGATTTCAGTCAGTTCCCGGTTCAGCTGTTCTTTTCCAGCCTGCAGTTCGCAGATTTGATCATTGCTTGCAGCTTGGAGCAGCCTGGTCTGCTGCTGGTAATATATACCCCGAAGAGTACCATAACCCAGAAGCAGAGCGAGCAGGCTCAAGACAATAATGCTTGTGCGCATTTTAGTTTTTTTCAAGGGGATATAATCCCCTTGCCCTGGAGCAGAAGGAGGGGCCTGAGATTTTTTGTTTGCCATATATTAAGTAATCTGTTTCTTGAAAAAGGGAATCGTTATTATGATATCCACGTCAAATTAAGTAGTTATATACACTCCTGTTTTACAAAAAGCAAGGGGAATACAACGGGGAGACACTCCGGACATTGCAAGCGGATTTTTTGTTTGGCAAGCCGGAAAAACGGGCTCTCGGTGTCGCGTAGACAGCGACACAATGAGCCCTTTTTCGGTTAATTAAGAATTGTTCTCAGGACATCCTCGGAACAAGGTACCCTGGTCGGTTGTATCAGTTGTTGCCTCCGGCTGCGGATTTTTCTCGGCCGCGAGGTTAAATCTCTCCTTTTCAGTCGGTAAAGCTGTCGGCAAAAAGTTTTTCAATAGCGGCCCTGCCGTCGTCGCTGAGATATCGTGTACCGGAGCCGACAAAGGTGTCAAAGGCAATTTTAGGGCTCTCGTCCGGCTGCCAGCTGCCATCCTGCCAGCTGAACCAGCTCTTACGATTTTGATCATATACATGCAGGGGACGGTTGAAGAGCTTGGCAAGTTCCACCGCCCAGCCCGTACCACCCTTGACTGAGTTATCGTCTAAAATTGTTCCGATTACAAAAACCTGGTGGCCTTTGTTGACCATATGAAAGATTGCCTGCAGAACCCGGCGAATTTTTTCGGTTTCATAATAGGTGCGGTTCATCATCCGGGAAGCGATTTCCATGCTTATATCCCCGCGCTGCAGATCCTCTTCGGTCAGGGTGACGGCATTGCGGTCCCGGTTCAGCCGGTGACCGTCAAAGGTAAAGATGATTTCTCCTGTTCCGTATTGTTCAGCCTGCTCGCCAAAAGCTGTTTCCGCTCCCTTCAGACCACCATGGTATAATGTACACTCTTCCGCCTTCATAATGTCACCCTTGAGTTAAATTGTTGCCTTGAAAAAAACCCGCTGGGGTGCGGGATATCCCTCTATAGTAAGACCGGGGTTTTGCTTGTCAATAAAATCTTGATACGATTCAAAGACCATCCAGTCGGTTTTTCGCTGTTCCTCACTGCTCATGGGATGGAGACAGAAGCATTTGATCTCCTTGAAACCCGCCCGGGCGAGCCAGTTGTGCAGGCAGGAAGCCGTGGGGACAAACCAGGTGCCCGGAACCTTTGCATAGGTTTTTTCAGGGAACAGGGCCATTGGTTGATCGCCGCTGATGGCCTGGGATTCTATGAGCAGACAGCCACCCGGTTTAAGGGCCCTGTACAGGTCGCGCAGGGCGTCAATGGGTGAAGGGCGGTGATAGAGAATGCCCAGGCAGAAAATAACATCAAAACAGCGCCTGAACAGCGGCAGATGTTCAATGCCCAGCAGGTCGACAAAAAGATTATCAAGGCCTGCAAAACTATTCAACGCTGTAAAGGTGTAATAATGCTGGACGTATGGCTCAAAGCCAAGCACAAGCTTGGGAGAAAAGGGGGCCATTCTGAACATGTAATAACCGTTATTGCACCCAATGTCGGCAACCACTTTATCCTGCAGATTCGGTATCTGCGGCAGTAACCGGTCCCACTTGCGTTGGCTTTGCCATTCCGCATCAATATCAATGTCAAAAACGGAAAAAGGCCCTTTGCGCCACGGCATGAAGGTACGCATCAGTTTGAGTACCCGGTCATGGTCTGTTTTGCTGAGATCCGATCTTCTGCCGATGCGGACCACATCACCTGTCAGGTCAAGCGTTGAGGCCTGCAGGTGCTGCAGCTCCTGCAGGGGGAGACGGTAACGGAGAAAGCCCTTTTTGGCCTGATTGATCCATGATTGTTTTTCCTCATGCAGTCGTCGGACAGCAGCACCGTCTGCATTGGGGCAGTATTCAAGGTAGGAGGGCATCTATTTTTCCTTCAGGGCAATAAAGGAGACAAAGTTGATCCATTGGAAGAACGTTTCAACCGAACTGAATCCTCCCCGGGAGAGCAGGTTGATGTTTTCCTGTACGGAAAAGGGAATAAGTATATTTTCAAGTGCCTCACGTTTAGCGGCAATTTCCAGCTCGGAATATCCCTGCTCACGTTTGAATGTATGGTAAATGTCGATGAATTTCCTGTTCAGGGTGCTGTGATGGCTGATGACTTTTTCGCTGACAAACAGTAACCCGTGCGCAGGCAGGGCATCATACAGTCTGCTGACAAATGAAGGCCTGAGCAGGGGGCGGATAAACTGGAGGGTATAATTACATAAAATAATATCAGCACCGGCAAGGTCAGCACTGGTGATGTCCTGGTAGCGAAATTCAATAACAGAGCTTTTTGAGTACATCTCAGCCTTGCGTCTTGCCTTGTCGATCATGGCCGGAGCATTGTCGATGCCTGTAAAACGGAGTTCCATGTCAGGCAGAAGACGGGCAAGAGTCAGCAGGGTGGTGCCTGTGGAACACCCCAGATCAATGACGGAACTTCCGGGTGCGGCAAGACGGCGGATCATGTCGGCGGTTGTTGTTATGACCGTTTGATAAAAGGGAACGGAACGGTCGAGCATGTCGTCAAAAACTTCGGCAACACTCTCGTTAAATGAAAAATCTTCTTTGACTGTCCCGCTGCGGTACAGGTTGTCGCTGCTCATGAATTGATCTCGTCTCTGCTGAAATACGTATCGTACCTTTAACCGGCAGTAATTGAAAGAAACCAGAAAATTCTTTCAGTTGATCGGTTTTGACTGCATCCGAACGGTCGTAAAAAGGTATTTTTATAGTTTGCCTGTCTTGGAATCGGCTTTCCCCGGCAGCTGTTGCAATGGAAAATGAATGGCGATTCATGGCTATTTACGTAAATTAGCCTTGCTATCTTGTCAAACTGAAAGTATAAATTAAATTTTGAAGAGAGGTTCAGTACGTAGTTTATCAAGAGGAGGAGGCCATGGGCAAGAAATTTTGGGCAAATATTATCCTGTGCGTTTTTATCGGTGTAGTGGCCAGTGCCGTGCTGGCAAAGATTCCTTCGGCATTGACCCCCAAGGGCTTGCTGGTGACGGATCCGGAACCGTCTGCCGAGGCTGCACCGCTGATGGACAAGGTTATTCTTGCCGACTACAACCTGGCGGAAAATCCCGGCCAGATGGTGAATAGCGAATTCATTGTAAAAAATACCTCGGACAAAGAGGTCAGGAATATTGATATCCTCTGCGATTTTTACGATGGTGCGGAAAAATTTCTTGACCGGGAAGAGTGGCTGCTCAGCGGCAGCGTTCCTGCCGGTAAAACCATGCGGCACGCCTCTGTTAGCCGTCGTTTTGTCAACACCGGATCTAAGGATATGAAGTGTCGGATAGTTGATTTTGAAGTAGCTTCCGTTCCCTTTTTTAAACTGCACCGTGTTGAAGGCGGTCATCATGGCGGCGCCGAAGCAACAGGGCATGAGGCTGCAGGTCATGGTCATGGCCAACACTGAAAAATATCTTTGCTGGCCGGCCGAACATGTCCTCCCGGGAAATTCATTTTGACGAGATAATCAGCCGCTATCGGTCTGATCCATATGATTATGTGGATATGTATGCCATCCATACCGGTGAAGTTCGTTTCCTGGTTGATGAGAACAGTGAAGTACAGGGGCCGTCGGGTGAGTGGAAACAGATACCAGGTACTTCATTATACGAGATTAACCGGGAACGTAATCCGAAGAAGGTAGCTTCAAAAACCAATGGAGTTGTTGACTCCATTAATCGGGATCTGGATGGCAGGTTTGTGGAAGCAGGGGAGAAGTTACTTACCATCAGGCATCCCCTGAAAAAGAAAGAGATTATTGAGGCCATTCTCCAGAAAGTACTGTTTCTGTTTGAGGCCCCGGAGCGGGCTCGCTATTATTTTGCCATGGATATCCAGTCACGGATAGACCAGAAGGGTGCCCGCTCGGTTTTTATCCAGCCCGGGGATGAGATTATCACCATGTCCCTGATGAAACGCGATACGCCTGTCTACTATACCGGAGAGCCCGGTATAATCCATTCCGTATATTTCAAGCCCGGTGACAGTGTTGACCTGGGAGTTCCGCTGATCGGTGTCTGCGCCGAGGACAAGCTGCCTCTGGTTCAGAAAGTAATTACCCGGGTAAAGGCCGAGTGGGAGTAGGTCTACAGTAGTTTGCCAGCATTGCCGTTATCTCCGCAGTATATCCGTCTGTTCAGACAACAGTATCTTTCTACTATCAAAACGAGTCCGTTTTCCAAACCGGAAGCAGAAAAGATCCTTCGTTATGGTGCACCGGTCGGCTCTGTTATTGAGCATCATTACGAGCTTGATCGCTGTATGGATCGACTGCAGGAGCTGATGGTCGAGATGGAGGGCAGGGGAGAGGTCCTTGCCGCCGGCACAGTGGTGACAGCAGATCGACTGACGCATTCCAGTGGTCGTTTTGACCGGCCCTGGCATGCCCCTGCAGGAGGCCTGTGGATGGCCATGGCCTGGCCGGACACCCTGTTGCCTGAGTTCAGTCGTCTGCTGCCATTTGCAGCCGGTCTGGCCTGCTGCAGGGCAATCAGGAGCTACCGGCTTGACGCCTGCTTGAAATGGGTCAATGATGTGTTGGTGGCGGATAAAAAAATTGCCGGTATTCTCTGTCAAACCGTGCTCAGTCCCTGGGGAGACCGCTATCACCTGATTGGTCTGGGCCTCAATATTAACAACCGGTCGTTTCCGGACAACCTGCAGGTGAGTGCCATCAGCATGGGCGGCCAACTTGGCGGTGAACTTGACCTGTCGGAGGTCGCTGCAAGACTGCTTGCCGAGTTGACCTGGGCGATTGGTCTGCTCTGTTACGACGAAGAATGTATGCTGCAGGAGCAACAGCCATGCGGGCAGGGCAGGGCTTCGCTGCTGCTGCAGGCATGGCAGGACCTCTGTGATACGGCTGGTCGCCGGGTCGTATATGGTTTTGATGTCTGGAAAAAACCACTGTACCAAGCCGTTGTCACCGGATTTGACCCCTGCGGCGGCCTGATTATGGAGTTGCAGGACGGATCCAGCATCACCGAGTATTCCGGTGAAATTCGTTACGTTGAGTAGTGTTTCCATACGGATCGGTCTATTGCCTGGATCTGTGGCGGAGACACAAAATCAAAAAGAACCAGCAAGTCATCGGCAAACTATAACCTGTAAGGAGAGACCGTCATGGCAGAGGAAGTATCAGATTGTTCAGTCATCCGTAAGGCCAGATTCTATTTTTTTGAGGAATAATAGGTTCTGCTGAAACTCCGTTCCAATGAAGGAGAATGTCATGGCTTCGGCCAGACGGTTATGGTCTTGTTGTGCTGTTTCTTCCCTAAGAATTCTCAACACCGTTGACCTCAGTTCGGTACCCGTGGATCTGGCGATGTCACGGCCTAATAGTCGCGCACCAGCCAAATCTATGTCATGCCCCTCCATCTCCATGACTTCAGATTCACCCTCAAAGAGTCTGTCCATATTCACAGTTTGACCGTAGTGTTTGATTATCTGTGTAATATCTCTGGCATCCCTATTGTCATCGTTCCCCCGATCTTTCCAGGCTATGAGTTTAAGAACCATCTGGTTTGCCAGGGAGGCGATCTGAATTTCCAGGTGTGGGGAATTTCTTAATATAATTGTAATACTATGCTGATATGCATCTTCGAACCCTGCCACGTTCATGTGTATTTCCTGGTCAGGAGGCCATTCTATATGATGATCCGGAGCGCTTATTTCACCAAAGGGGATAATGTCGATCGGGTATCCAGTATTATATTGCAATCGATGAGTTGATCTCGTTGGGCTAAATTTGCCAGTTGCAAGAAGAGCCGTTTTCAATGCTTCGAATTGATCCCATCCGCTCACACGCACTCCGAAGTCTACGTCAAGGGTGCCTCTATATGACTGGACACCATACCCCCACTCTAAGATGAAATCTCTTGCTGTCGCTCCGACAAGCATAAACCTGAGCCCGGAGATCTTTGCTGAAGATGTGATTAACTCATAGAGTTCTATGGAGCGTTGCTCAAGTTTTCCTGATAAATTCATGTAGCTTATCGTTAAATATTATTTGAGCAGTTTCATGGTTTCTTGCGTCTGTGGTGGCGACCAGGTCAGCATAGATTAAAAGGGGAGGGACTGTTTTCATGGGATTTTGAAATTGATTCAGACCCCAGAAGGCCTCCAAAATTTCTATTTTACCGTTTGGATTTTTTCTGATCTTATTTTGTGTAAACAAACGCGCAAGATGTTCGTGGGTGTACATTGTCACGATTTCCGGTTTCAAATACTCTGTGATTTTAGCTGCGGCAATCTCCCCACCCCAATAGCAAAAGTCAGGGAGCACAACATCTTTCCACCAATGCACATCTTTTGCTGTATACCGGCCGATTTTCAATTTTGGGCGTAATTCTTCGGGGTACGCTGTAATCCAACGGGTCAGTAATTTTTCTTTATGTAACAGTTTACGGCCCTGGCGTCCTTTGTCGATCAAATATTCGTTGTTTTTCAAGTAATTGAAAACGGTATTTACAGTGCCTAAAGCAACACCAGCTGCTGTAGCTATCTCACGGAAAGGTTTATCTTCAAATCCGGGTTTGCAAAGGAGCATAAAAAGCACTTTTAAGCCGGCGGCTTTGAAGGCCTTTGGTGCTGCCGCAAATCGTTGTCCCGGGGGAACTTGTTTGTTCCCTTTAACAAAAATATATAATGGGAAATCATTAAGATATGCATTTCCACAGGTATCTATAAATTGAATACCCAAAGTTTTTAATGTAGTAGCCAGCAAGGGGGAGACATATTCAGTTACCAATATCCCTCTTCCCCCCAACTCTTTAAATTGATAGCCAATTACGCCTGTAGCTTCCTTTAGCACCCGTTTTTTTATCTCTGCATAGTAAATAAACTCATGCTGTTCGCCTGGGAGTGTAAAGATTATCTGCTTGTCCCATCGAGTGGGATGGGCCTCAACTGTTCCAGGAAACACCTGACCTATAAGGCCTGTTTCTTCTGTTAAGGCAGTTAATGCTTTCAGCAGTATGTTTTCTTCCACACGGTTTTTTTGCATTTTACCTGCACCCTTGTTCATCTTTTATCAATGTTCGCTGTTTGTGAACATATGGTAAAAATGAACAAGAGGCAACGGTTAAATATATTTTCTCTTATTTTCATGATGATGGAGCATCTATGTTCGCGATAATATAGTGTTCATTGTTAATGAACTCACGTGATGAGTGAACATTTTGTGCTTTTTTATCATTTTGGCTCAACTGAAAAAGTTACCGCCCCTCGGAAAGAGCAGGTAAGAGGGAGGATACTGCATATTGCGCCATATTTATCTTGATAGCCGCCGTGTTCCCGTACGGATCAGTCTATTGCCTGGACCTGTGGCGACGACACAAAATCAAAAAGAACCAGCAAGTCATCGGTAAACTATAACCTGTAAGGAGTGACGTGGTATGGAAAAAGTGGATACAAACTTAAGAGCGGTTAGACTGCTCAAAGGAGGTGTTCACATGAAGAAAACGACTCGCAGAAAGGACACTGACGAATTCAAGGATAAAGCCGTCAAACCTGGTAACAGAGCAGGGGTATAAAACAACAGAGGCAGCTAAAAATCTGGATATCTATGACAGCGTGCTGCGGAGATGGCTCAAAGACCGGTCTCCGGACGGCACGGTAAAATTTTCAGAAAACAACAAACTGCAGGCAGAACTCAAGCGGCTGAAGCGTGAAAATGAACGTCTGCGCATGGAGCGAGAGTTATTAAAAAAGGCGGCAGCCTTCTCGGAGTATTTTGCTGTTTTTTAAAGCCGCTAGTTTATGAGGATTGCGTTCACCGGATAGTATTGTATCAATAATCAGCAATCCCGTTACACCTGTAATATCACTTATGACATTATGGATTTGCAAATTCATTTGAGTGAGTGCTTTCTGCATATGTAAAATATGTGAACTTGCAGTTTTCACTAATCCATCGCGATGACGCAATAACGAGCGAACTGCACAAATTTCCTGAGGAGGACGGTAGGACCCACGCAAAAGACCAACAGAGTGTAAATACTGCAACCATTGACAAGCCTGTACGTCTGTTTTGCGCCCTGGAACATTTTTGACATGACGTGCATTAACAAGTACGACGTCGAATTTATAGCTTTCAAGGATTTGAAAAACTGGAATCCAATACACGCCAGTAGATTCCATGGCGACAGAAGTTATACCACAAGATTTTAGCCATTTGGCCGCAGCGTGTAAATCTGTGGTAAAGGTGTCGAAACGACGAACAGGGGTATGATCCCTATCATTCCTGTACAGCCACATAAATTTCAGTAGCGCTAATATCAATACCGGCAGCATCTGGCTTGACGGTACGCAACATTTTACCTTTTGTTGGTTTCTTGTTCCGCTTTTTTGCCATTACCAGCCCTCCCTGAGGATAATATGGTGATGGCCGAGATTGTGCAAAAGTAGTATTCTTCTAAGGGGGATAGTTGATCAATTTAATACTTGGATTGATCAGCTTCACCAATAATATAGTCACAAAACCCGGAACCATGCTGAATGACGGGTTGCCCTTAATGTAACGGGCAGACACCAATGCGTTTTCGGCCTACTTCCATCACCTTAATGTTGTGCTATATTCTAGCACGGTGATTAGGTCTGATGAAAGTTACTTTTAAAATATATGCCGGGGCACCCGGGTGGGGTGCTGAATAGTTACCAGCGTTGTAGACAAACGTAAACAAACGAGGACAGTATTTCTCTTGATGATACCGAGTTAGATCCTGTTACTCGTCATATCCGTTGGGATTTCCGGACTGCCAGCGCCAGGTGTCGATGCACATCTCCTCAATGCCCCGGGTTGCCTTCCAGCCCAGTTCTTTTTCTGCCAGTGATGGATCTGCATAGCACTGGGCAATGTCTCCGGCACGACGGGGTGCAATAGCGCAGGCGACTTTTTTAACCGATGCTTTTTCAAAGGCCCTGACCATATCCAGCACCGAATATCCATGCCCGGTGCCCAGGTTGTAGGTGACCACCCCGGGATTTTCCTGCAGTTTTTCCAGGGCACTGAGATGGCCGAGCGCCAGGTCAATTACATGGATGTAGTCCCGCACACCGGTGCCGTCCGGGGTGGGATAGTCGTTACCGAACACGGAAAGTTCTTTCAGCTTGCCCACCGCCACCTGGGAGACATAGGGCATTAGATTGTTGGGAATGCCGTTCGGATCCTCCCCGATACGGCCGCTCTCGTGGGCGCCGACCGGATTGAAGTAACGCAGCAGGGCAATGTTCCACTCGGGATCTGCAACAAACACATCCCGCAGGATGTCTTCGATCATGGATTTGGTTCGGCCGTAGGGGTTGGTGCAGGCCAGCAGGGGAAATTCTTCCGTGATCGGGACGGATGCGGGATCACCATACACTGTGGCCGATGAGCTGAAGACGATGTTTTTTATCCCCTGTTTCTGCATGACCCGGCAGAGATTGATGGTACCGGTGAGATTGTTCTGGTAATAGAGCAGAGGTTTTTCAACCGATTCCCCGACAGCCTTGAGACCGGCAAAGTGAATAACTGCTGCAGCGTCTGAACTTTTTTCGAAAACGCGCTCAACTGCTGCCGGATCAAGCAGGTCTGCCTGGAAAAAACGAACGGTTTTACCGGTAAGTTCCTCCACCCGTCGCAATCCTTCCCGACTTGCATTGCAGAGGTTGTCGATAACCGTCACCTGGTGGCCGGAATTGAGGAGTTCCAGGCAGGTATGGCTGCCGATATAACCGGCTCCACCGGTCACTATTATATGCATTGTCATCTCCTGATGGTAAATCTAACTGTTTCATATGTAATTTTATTTGTGCACTGAAATATCAAATTACCACGACCGGCATGAAGAGCACGAAGTTTTTTTCAGCTGTTTGTCCGTAAGTGCTTCATTAAGTCCACTCTTGACATGATAACACCTCGGAATGTAAGCGTTTCAGGAACGCCTATCTGTACGTGATCATGGAGCGATTACGTTTGTCCTTTCCTGTACTTGTGATGCAATATTGAGCCGAGTGGTGGAATCAAGCCGTTTTCTAATATAATGACTTTGTTCATACGTTTTACCTGTAACTGATCGCGGAGAGATTCGGTACCCTGTGACCTGTTAGTTTTAGCTCTGAGAGATGAAATGCTGATCGACTTCAAAATAAAATGCTGATATGATAATTCATATATATGAGTAGTTGCAGGAAGATGTCCAGACCGTAAATTTTACCTTGGAGAAGAATAAGATGCCGTATGTTAATATTCGTGTTGCCGGAAAGCTGAGCCGGAAGCAGAAAAAGAAAATTGTCAAAGGTGTGACCGGTGTTATTGCAAAAGAGGCGGATAAACCGGAGTCGTCCATCCTTATCTTTATTGACGAGGTACAGCGGGAAAATGTAGCCAAGGCAGGCAAACTGCTGGACGAAAAATAATTCCATGGACAGAGATTCGGCAGCAGAACGATTGCAGGAGCTTCGTCAACAGCTGAACTATCATGCATATCGCTATTATGTGCTGGATGACCCGGTTATTGCCGATGGTGAATATGACCGGCTGTTCCGGGAACTGCTGCAACTTGAAGAGCAGTTCCCGGAGCTGATTACCCCTGATTCACCAAGCCTGCGGGTGGGCGGGCCTCCTCTTGAAGGTTTTGCAGAGGCAAAACATGCCTTTCCCATGCTCAGTCTGGACAATGTCTTTAACGGTGCTGAACTGGCCGCTTTTGAGGAGAAACTGCATCGTTATCTGCAGTCGGATGAACCGCTGATCTACTGCGCGGAACCCAAGTTGGACGGTCTGGCAGTTGAGCTTATTTATGAACAGGGGCTGTTTGTGCAGGGGGCAACCCGTGGTGATGGTCTGGTTGGGGAGAATATTACTGCCCAGCTGCAGACGGTCCAGTCTATTCCCCTGCATCTCAGGACGGAAAAGAATTCGTTTCCTGATCAACTGGTGGTACGGGGGGAGGTCTTTTTACCCCGTAAGGGGTTTGCCGAGTTGAACCGGCAGCGGGTTGCGCAGGGAGAGGCGCTGTTTGCCAATCCGCGTAATGCTGCAGCCGGCTCGCTGCGCCAGCTTGATCCAAAGGTCACGGCGGCGCGGCCCTTGAGTTTTTTTGTCTATGCAGTGGCCGACAGCAGTGCTGTTCCCTGCAAAGATATGGCTGAACTTTTTTCCTGGCTTGGCCTGATAGGATTTCGCGTCAACCCCCTGATCAGGTTTTGTCATAACCTGGCCGAAGTAGGGGCACAGTATGAGCATCTGCAGCAGCTTCGTCATACGCTGGAATACGAAATAGACGGTATGGTGGTCAAGGTCAGCGATTTTGCTCTCCAGCAGCGGCTGGGTAATACGGCCCGGGCCCCGCGCTGGGCCGTCGCCTGGAAGTTTCCCGCCATCCAGGCGACAACGGTGATAACGGGTGTTGACTTTCAGGTGGGACGAACCGGGGCGGTTACGCCGGTGGCCCTTCTGGAACCGGTGAATGTGGATGGTGCGGTTGTGCGCCGGGCCAGCCTTTATAACCGGGATGAAATGGAACGTAAAGGATTGATGATCGGGGATACTGTTCTCATTCAACGGGCCGGAGATGTCATACCGGAGGTTGTCAAGCCTGTTGTCGAACAACGCACCGGCAGTGAACAGCCCATTGTTTTTCCCGACGGGTGTCCGGTCTGCGGTCATCCTCTGATCCGTCCGCCGGGCGAGGCCGTTACCCGTTGTGTCAATCCGCACTGTCCGGCGCAGCGGCTGCAGAGTCTGATCTATTTTGCCGGTAA
>WFRY01000402.1 GCA_015486315.1 Desulfobulbaceae bacterium | reverse complement strand
CGGGGATGACGTGGAATCGAAAGCTTTCTGCTGGAGCAGGCTTGCAGCCTGGTCCTCATGTTTATCACAAAGTTGTCGTATGCACAGCAGTTCAGCAAATTCGATTAATTTGTTATAAACCCATGGTTCAATCTACAAGATTGAACCAGCAGAGAGCATGGATCCCCGATAACAACATTCGGGGATGACGTGCAATCGAAAGCTTTTTGCTGGAGCAGGCTTGCAGCCTGGTCCTCATGTTTATCACAAAGTTGTCGTATACACAGTAGCTCAACAAATTCGATTAATCTGTTATAAACACATGGTTCAATCTACACGATTGAACCAGCAGAAAGGTTGGTTATCGGTTCAGCAGGCAGGCTGTCGGCAACAACCTGGCATCTTTAAATGCTCCCGACAGCCTGTTAAGCTTTTAATCTACAGGGCCGCGACTATGGCATCGCCCATTTCTTTCGTATTGACTGTTTTACTTCCCTGGATGGCAATATCAGCTGTCATTATACCCTGATCAAGGGTAACAGCCACGGCGTTTTCAATGGCAGTAGCTGCTGTATCCTGATTCAGGCTGTAGCGCAGCATCATTGCGGCAGACAGGATCTGGGCAATGGGATTGGCAATACCCTGACCTGCTATATCCGGGGCAGAGCCTCCGGCAGGTTCAAAGAGACCAAAGTTATCACTGTTTAAACTCGCAGAGGCCAGCATCCCCATGGATCCGGTGAGCATGGCGGCCTCGTCCGAGATGATATCGCCAAACATATTGCCGCAGAGCATGACGTCAAACTGCTGCGGCCGGCGCACCAGCTGCATGGTGGCATTGTCCACATAGATATGATTGAGTTCCACGTCAGGATAGTCGGCGGCAATCTCGGTCACTACCTCCCGCCACAGGACCATGGTCGTCAGGACATTGGCCTTGTCCACCGAAGTAACTTTTTTGGAGCGTACCCGGGCAGCCTCAAAGGCCATGCGGGTAATACGTTCAATCTCGGAACGTTTATAGACCATGGTGTCAAAGGCAAACTCTTCCGCACCACTGCCTTGCCGGCCCTTGGGCTCACCGAAATAGATGCCCGAAGTCAGCTCACGCACGACCAGGATGTCAAACCCCTCCCCGACAATATCAGACCTGAGCGGACAGGCTGCGGCCAGCGATTTAAACACTCTGGCCGGGCGCAGATTACAAAACAGATCAAAATGCTTGCGCAGCGGCAGCAGAGCGGCACGCTCAGGCTGCTCTGCCGGTGGCAGACTTTCCCACTTGGGCCCGCCCACGGAACCAAAAAGAATGGCATCAGCCGCTTCGCAGACATCCAGCGTAGACTGCGGCAGAGCCTCACCATGGTTGTCTATGGCAATGCCGCCCACATCAGCTGATTCAAATTTTAGGGAAAAACCAAACTTTTCCTGCGCTGCATCCAACACCTTGACAGCCTCAGTCATTACCTCAGGGCCAATACCGTCTCCGGCAAGTACTGCTATTTTATTGCTCATTATATGCAACCTGCTCCAACAGTTGTAAAAGATTCATTAGGGATTAACCGTAAGAGGGAAATTCATACCAGAAAAAAAGAAAATTTGCCAACAGGAAGCGTGTTGTACGTAAGCGCTTTATTAACCACACTCTTGATATGATAACACCTCGGCATGTAAGCGCTGCAGGCTTCTCCAATTTTGTTCAATCTGTATCATCTGAAAAATTGAAATATCCCTGCCAAGCGTTTGATTTCGCTTTATCCGGATCAGTTTGTGACGACCATAAGAAGCCAACCCGGCCCCCTGCCCTTCTCACGTTGCTCTCACCAGCGGCAACTCCCCCCAGTTGGTGGTATATGCCGGTGATTTCCATGCCTGCTTCATGCTCCATTCCCGGGACAGACCGGAGGATCCATAACGCAGCACGTCCCTGCCCCACCGGTCGTTAACCCGGTCCAGGGCTGCCATCAACGCTTTGCTTCGGGGATCCTCTGCCGCTAAAAAAAGATTCTGCTGCTGCATGGCTGCACGACTGATCCCGGTGAGCATAATACCGGCCTTGTTGTATGGATAACCGGGTTTATATAAGT
>WFRY01000401.1 GCA_015486315.1 Desulfobulbaceae bacterium | reverse complement strand
AGAGGATTGGTTGCGTTTTTTGCACAGTGTAAATGCCTTCAATACTGATGGAGCCTGAGGCTGTATAACAGTTGACGGCAGTGGCAATAAGAATAGCACATAGAGAGATAATCAATCCGTAAACAGCGTATCTGTTCACCGTTGATTTAAGGGTACGGGCATTTTTTCTCAGATTTATTTTTACATTATCCATACTGGATGCAGGGAGGTTAAGGCCAATGAAGAGGAAAAGTTTTGGTTTCGTTTTCTGGTGGAATAAACGCCGGTTGAGTGTCGATTGTAGCGTTGAGATGATTATATGAAACTGAAATGAGAAAGGCAAATAAAGATACTGAGGGTGCAATCAAAAATAACGTCACATTCTGAGTAGACACTGCAACATATATTCGGCCGATCTTCAATCGCGAAATCCTCAACGTAGCCTTAAGTAAAGATGTTGAATGGGTGCAATTCAGGTATAATGAAACGTCATTGTCCGGAAGTATGCCGGGTTCATTTTCATCGGGTTGTAAAATTTCATGTTAAAGCAGGATATTGAACAGATAGCTGTTGATTTGCAAGAATTTGATGGCGGCGTTGCAGATACCTGTACCCTGATCTACCTGGAAAGGATTCACCTGCTCTCATCGGTCAGTAATTTTTTTCAGCTGCTGATTTTTCCTGCTATAGTGCAGGAGTTTGGACGGCATCCGGCAGGGTGTACTCTCTGCAGAGCAATACCGGCTGCCAATCCGGATCAGGCTGTGGTACGGCTGGCCCATGAACTTCAGGTGCCGGTTTTGTCCGAAGATCATCAGGTTCTCATGGCCGGTCGGCGTCTGGGATTAAAGTATTACAATACGCTGATGATCCTGCTGGCCCTGCTGCTGCAGGAAAAAATCAGCCCTGCCGAGTATCGGAAGGCCTATGTTTCTCTGCTTGATTTTGCCCGTTACAGTCCCGCAGTCCGGCAGGTGGGTGAGCAGGTTTTTTCCCTGTATCTCCGGTAACACCGGATCTGAATATTCGCCAGGTACCCCGTCTTCGCCTGATCCTGCTCGAAGTCTATGCGTGTCTGTTTGCATATGACTCAATAGAGCTCTCAAACAGGCTGAAGCGATCCTGTGCCACTATCGGAATGTTTACAGTGCATCAACAGGGGCCATTTTCAGGCAACAGGCCGAATGTTTACAACTGGACAATTATGATCCTCCTGTGTATAACATTTTTCCTGTTTGTTTTCCATTTGATGAGAAGCCCGGCCTGAGTTGTGCCTGTTCCTGTTCATCCGTGGTGTTCTTGTTGTATTGTAACGTCTCAATAAGTAGTGACAAGTTGCTGTAGCGTACGTTATGGATCAAAGTCTACGCTATCTCCGGCCGACAACATGCATAGGATGACGGAGTTGCCTGCAATTAGATCGTCATCACCGAATGTTGTTTTCGGTAATCCATGCTCTCTGCTGGTTCAATTTTGTGGATTGAATCATGGGTTTATAACAGGTCCATCGGATTTGCCGAACTGCTGTGTATACGACAGCTTTGTCAGAAACATGAGGACCAGGCTACAAGCCTGCTCCAGCAGAAAAGAAGCTGTCGGTTCCACGTCATCCCCAAATGTAGTTATCGGGGATCCAGGCATTTTACCACCATTTATTGAGCAGTTATGTTTTATTTGAATAACGCCGTAATAAAGTTAACTATTATCTCCGGCCAGCCGGCAGTATAGAGAAAATTCGTGAGCAGCAAACTGCAGAAAGAAATTGAACGTCGCCGTACCTTCGGCATTATCAGCCACCCGGATGCGGGTAAGACCACCCTGACGGAAAAACTCCTCCTCTTTGGCGGAGCCATTAAGATGGCCGGTGCGGTTAAATCGCGCAAAACAGCCGTGCATGCCACCAGTGACTGGATGTCCATTGAGCAGGAACGCGGTATCTCCGTGACTACTTCGGTGATGAAGTTTAATTACCGTGATTTTGAAATCAATCTACTTGATACGCCCGGCCATCAGGATTTTTCCGAAGATACCTACCGGGTACTGACCGCTGTTGACTCCGCCCTGATGGTCATTGACTCGGCCAAAGGGGTCGAGGCTCAGACCACCAAGCTGATGGAGGTCTGTCGGATGCGCAATACGCCGATCATCACCTTTATTAACAAGCTTGACCGGGATGGCATGGATCCACTGGATATTCTGGCCGACATTGAAGAAAAACTGCAGATAGAGTGTGCGCCCCTCTCCTGGCCGATCGGGATGGGCAAGGGGTTTAAAGGGGTGTATGACCTGCGCCGCAATGAACTCAACCTCTTTACCCCGAGTCAGGATACCCGGCCCCGGGATAGCGTTGTGTTGTATGATCTTCATGATCCAGAACTTGATGAACTGCTGGGTTCTGATGCCGAGGAGCTGCGTGAAGATATTGAACTTCTTCAGGGCGCTGCTAATCCTTTTGAACTCGAAGATTACCTGAATGCCGGCCAGACGCCGGTTTTTTTCGGCAGTGCCATCAACAACTTCGGCGTCAAGGAGCTGCTGGATAATTTTGTGGAACTTTCCCCGCCGCCTGCTCCCCGGGCAACAACGACCAGGCTTGTCTCGCCGGACGAGGAAGCCTTTTCAGGATTTACCTTTAAGATTCAGGCCAATATGGATCCTGCCCACCGGGACCGGATTGCCTTTTTCCGAATCTGTTCAGGTAAATTTACCAGGGGCATGCGCGTGAAGCACCACCGGATAGGCAAAGAGGTGAATCTGAGTAATGCCACTGTGTTCATGGCCCAGAGCAGAGCCAATGTGGATGAGGCGTATCCAGGGGATATCATAGGTATTCATAACCACGGGACGATTAAGATAGGAGATACCTTTACCGACAAAGAGCCGCTTAAATTCACCGGGATTCCCAACTTTGCACCTGAGCATTTTCGCCGTATTCTCCTGAAGAATCCGCTTAAAACCAAGCAGCTGAATAAAGGGCTGGTCCAGATGGCGGAAGAGGGTGCTGTCCAGTTGTTCCGGCCGATCATGGGCAGTGATTATATCCTGGGTGCTGTGGGGGTGCTCCAGTTTGAGGTAACCATGGCTCGACTTAAGGCGGAGTACAGCGTGGACGCAGTGTATGAGACCATTAACTATAATCTGGCCCGCTGGGTAAGCTGTGATGATCCGAAAAAGTTGAAAGAGTTTGAAGCAAAAAATCAGGCTAATCTGGCCCTTGACGGAGAGGGAGAACTTGCCTTTCTTGCTGATGGTCAATGGCGTTTAAATCATACTGCCGAGCTTTTTCCAGATATTGTTTTCCATAAGACCAGAGAGTATAAATAGCAGACCCCTGCTATGACCGTCAAACGACACCAGGGAGAAAAAACCGACCCTGTTGAGTGGTATACTACTGATGTTATTTCAGCTCCGCATGGAATGTTCTGCTGCTCCGGCGGCGGGAGTGCGTCCCCTTTTACAGGCCTTAACCTGAGTTTTGCAGTAGGTGATGTTCCCGACAGGGTCAGGGAGAATCGCCGGCAGCTTAAAAAATGGCTGGGGCTGGAGCATCTGGTTTCAGCAGGTCAGGTTCATGGCGACCAGCTGGTTATTGTTGAAGATATCAGTCGGGACAGGGAGTTGAGGGGGTTTGACGGACTTATCACCAGTCAACCCGGTGTCGGCCTGTTAATTCAACAGGCCGATTGTCAGGCAGTACTGCTTCATGATCCTGTCCGGAAAGTGGTTGCTGCCGTACACAGTGGCTGGCGGGGAAGCAGGCGCAACATCACCGGCAGAGCAGTTGGCGAAATGGAGCAACATTATGGTGTTGATCCTGCTGATCTCAGGGCGGTTATCAGTCCGTCCCTTGGGCCATGCTGTGCCGAGTTTACCAACTATCGGCTGGAGCTGCCTCAATCCTTTCATCCGCAGCAGGTAAAGCCATGTTATTTTGATTTCTGGGCAATCACCCGCAGTCAGCTGACTGCAGCAGGGCTTCTGGAAAAAAATATTGAAACAGTCGGTATCTGCACAGCCTGCAGCAAAGATTTTTTTTCCTATCGCAGGGCTGTAAAGTCGGCAGATGGAATAACAGGTCGCAACGGATCGGTTATTGCGCTTGGGACTTGTCGCTGATCAACCTTCATTAACCGTAACTTCTCAATAAGTGTTGGTAAGAAGCCTGGATCCCCGATAACTACATTCGGGGATGACGATCTGAATTGCCTGCAACTCCGTCATTTAAGCAGGTTGTTAGCCGGAGATAGCGTAGACTTCGATCCATAAAGTAAAATACAGTAACTTGTCACCACTTATTGAGAAGTTACCATTAACCTTCACAAGACCTTAACTTGACAGTGCAATGGACGTTATCTTTCTGTAAGATCGCAGACAAGCGGAGCATGGTCGGAAAATTTAACCCTGGGGATGGAAAAATCTTTTACCCGCAGGTCCCGGCTGTGCAGTATATAGTCAAGCTGGCGGGTGGGTGCCCTGCTGGGGTGAGAGGGGCGTCCCTCGTTATTGGCATTGCGCAGGCCGGTGGCGGCAAGGAAAAGTTCCAGCTCCCGGTCTCCCCACAATACGTTGAAGTCTCCGGCAACAATGACCGGCCCCTGAATCCGGCGAACCATTCTGTATAACTGTTCCAGCTGGTATTGCCGGTTGCGGTAGGTGAGAGAGAGGTGAACAAGCAGAACAGTAACTTCACCGGTGCTTGCCTCAATCACCAGCCGTTTAACACCCTGTTTGAAAAAATGAAATTGGTGCTCAAGGATTTTCTGTCTGAATAACAGGGCATTTCCCTGGTTACACAGTACCGGCATCCGCTGGGCCATGGATCCTTCACGATACTTGGATTCGACCACGAAATCATAGTCTAACCGGCGGGCAAGAGACTCTGCCTGGCAGCTGTTGTCGACACGAAACGATCCCGAGTCCACCTCAACGAGGCCGACAATATCCGGGGAAAGATTACGGATAAACTCTGTAATCTGATCGAAATTATCCGTTGAACGTTTCAGGTAGCCGGCATAGGGGACAGGCAAATGAAACTTGCTGCCGATTCCTGCACCGTAGCGAATGTTGTAGAGTAGAAATCGCACACTTAACTCTTTTTCAGGCCAAAAACACCTTGTTTGTCCGAGGCAAAGGCCGGACTGGTCCCACGCCGACCACCCCGGCGACTTCGTCCTGAACTTGAACTGTTCGTACGTTCACGAAGAGGGGCCTGGGAAGCAGATGATGCATCGACAAATCCGGAGATGTCCACCTGCTCATTTTTGGCGGCCTCCATGCAGATGCCGTGAAAACGGGAGCAATCCTTAAAATAACTTTTTTTGCGCAGCCAGGTCGGCCAGCTGTTATCACGCTGATGTTTTGCAAAAGCAGGCATGTTGACAAACAGGGTGGTGATGGCATCCTTGGACATTCGCTTGAGGTTCAATCTGCGGGAAAATACATCATCGAGTTCGGCGCGGATGGCCTTGGAGAGACGGTGGTAAGCCGGTCCTTTCAGCTCCTGCTGCATCAGATCAAAGTGTTTGTCCGCCCAGGGGAACAACAGGGCGGCAAAGAGCATGTAGTCGGCGATAACGACCTTGCCGTTTTTTACTTTTTCCCTGTACATTCGATCTATAACCGAAAGCATTGCCAGTAGATTTTTTTCTACAGCCTTGCCGTCGTCCCGGCTGAGCATCTTACCGTAAAACGGGAACAGCGTACTGAAAACATTGCTCTTTAACGCCACTTCAGCCCATGGACGACTGTTGCCGCCATGGAGATCCTTGAGGAGTTCGTCCCTGATCCTGGAAGGCGGGCAGAGGTCCAGTTTTTCCCGGTGCCTGATAATTGCCTTCCAGGTCACAGGTTCGATGGTGAAATCGTTGCGGGCAGCATGACGAAGTGCCCGCAAAATACGGACCGGATCACGGGTGATACGACGATCCGGTTCCCCGACAATGCGGATTATGCCGTCGTTAAGGTCCTGAACGCCGCCGACATAGTCAATAATGGTTTTGTTTTCAACCTCGTAAAACAGGGAGTTGATGGTCAGGTCCCGGCGAAAGGCATCCTCTTCAAGAGTGCCGAAGGTATTATTGGAGGGCAGTACCTTGTCCGGATCATTAATATCAAATTCGCTCCGGCAGCGCAGGGTGGAAACTTCAAGGATTTTATTGCCGTGGAAAAAAACCTGAACCAGTCTGAATCGTCGACCGATGGTACGGGAATTGCGAAACAGTTTACGAAGCTGTCCGGGACGGGCATTGGTAGAGATATCAAAGTCTTTCGGTCTGTTGCCAAGGTACAGGTCCCGCACCCCGCCACCGACCAGATAGCCTGCATAACCGGCATCACGCAACCGGTACAGCACCTTGAGCGCCTCCTGATCAATATCATGCTCCCGGATAGGATGTTCTCCGGCCGGTATTACCAGAGCCTGTATGCTCTGCGGCTGTTCGGCCGGTACTGGTTCCCCGGTTGACGGTGCTCTCATTTGCGCGAGTTCCATCCGCAGAAAATAGCAACAGACATGCAGGGCCTACTTGTTTTCTCTGTACACGGATTCAGCATCCCGCACAAAGCGCCTGAAGATTTCTTTTACCGGCAGGATCTCATTCATCCTGTAGGTATTGGCACCGCAGAAGACCAGGCCGTTGTCAACATCCCCGGTGCAGGAAGCCATGAGGCGGTCATTGATGCAGTATTTATAGCTGCACTTTTTCAAACATTTAAACTTGCACTCTTTGGCCGCTACGTCTTCTCCCATCTGCATCTTTTTGATAAACGGGGTTTTAATGGCCCGACCGGTCATTCCCACCGGGGACTGAACCTCAATAATATCTTCCTTATGGGCCTTGAGGTATGTCTCTTTAAACTCCTGCGACACAGAACACTCATCACTGAGGACAAAGCGGGAAGCTATCTGGACACCATCAGCCCCGTACTTATCCATCATTTCACCCATCTCAAAGCCGTTGATTATCCCGCCGGCAGCAATTAAAGGTACTTTACTTATAACCTCGCGAATGCCGGGGAAAATTTCACGCAACGGTTTGTCGGTTCCAAGGTGACCGCCGGCCTCGGCCGCTTCAACAACAATTGCGGCAGCGCCGAGTTTTTCGGCCAGACGGGCAAAGGCGGGTGACGAGACAATGGATACAATGGGGATATTGTGCGCTCTGCCGATCTTGAAAATATCCCGGGAAAACCCTGCCCCGGTGATGATCATGTCCGCCCCGGCTTCAATGGAACCCATCACAAGATTGTGAAAATTCTTCATGGCGTACATGATATTAACGGCGATCACACCGTCGGTACCGGCTTTAGCCTTGCGGATGTCTTCCTGCAGTTCGGCAACAGGCAGGGCAGAGCCGCCGATGGTGCCGATACCGCCGCATTCGGCCACTGGTATTGCCAGGGCTGAAGTTGAGACTCGTATTGACATACCGCCCTGAATAAGGGGAACACGGGCGACATAGGGACCAATTTTAAGTTCAGGCAGTTTCATTATTTTCTCTTCTATAGTATGCCGAAGGTTTGCTGAGATAATGCTACGCCGGGACTGCTTTGTCAAGTATCCGGATATTCAACAACCTCATATTGTAGTATTTAAAAAACACAATGCTACATTTTACCACAATCCGGCGACATCGGCTTGACTTTTCCCCATTAAATTGATTAAAATTTAAAATTTGTCTTCTCATTCTTTCGATCCGGACTGCACATGCATTCCTTCGGAAAACTTAAGCAGTATGGAGGTCTCTTGAAAATCAAGGCCATTAACGGCTTTAAGGATATCCTGCCCGATGAAGTAGCCGTCTGGCGGAAAGTCGAAACAATCGCCCGCGACATCTTTCGCCGTTTTGGCATGCAGGAAATCCGCCTGCCCATTTTGGAGAAAACCGAACTCTTTGCCCGTTCCATTGGTGAGGCAACTGATATTGTTGAAAAGGAAATGTACACCTTTGTCGACAAGGGAATTACCATGCGGCCCGAGGCCACCGCCTCTCTGCTGCGGGCCTATATTGAACATGGTCTCCATGTCCGGCAGCCTGTTCAACGACTGTTTACCATTGGTCCCATGTTTCGCCATGAGCGGCCGCAAAAGGGGAGACAACGTCAGTTCCACCAGATCGATGTCGAGGTTATCGGTGCCCTGGAACCGCAGGTTGATGCCGAGCTCATGGCCATGGGCCAACTGTTGATGACCGAACTGGGACTTGATGTCAGCCTGGAGATCAACTCCCTGGGGTGCCCGAAATGCAGACCCGACTTTCGCAGCCGCCTGGTGCAGTATCTGACAGAGCGAGTGGACGGACTCTGTGAAGACTGCAGGCGGAGGACAACAACAAATCCTCTTCGTGTTCTGGACTGTAAAAAGCGTAACTGTACAGCACTGGTCCAGGATGCACCTTCAATTCTGGAAAGTTTATGCCCGGACTGCGCCACTCATTTTACAGCAGTTCGGCAGCAGCTTGATGCCCTGGGAGTCAGTTATACGCCCAACCGCTTTATGGTACGGGGGCTTGATTATTATACCCGTACCACCTTTGAATTTCTGACCGCCGATCTCGGGGCCCAGGCAGCTGTGGCGGCAGGAGGGCGTTATGATGGTCTGATCCAGCAGCTTGGCGGACCAAAAAACATGCCCGGTATCGGATTTGCCATGGGCATGGAACGTTTAACCCTGCTCATGCAGCAGCAGAGCGATGCAGCCGAAACCGGTGGGGCCGACATCTTTGTTGCCGCTCTGGGAGAGCCCGCTGTACAGTACAGTGCCCCCCTTGTCCACCAACTGCGCAAACTCGGCCTGCAGGCGGCAATGGATTACTCCAATCGCAGTCTCAAGGCCCAGATGAAGCAGGCCGGCAGAACTCAAGCACGATATACCCTGATCATCGGTGATCAGGAACTGGAACAACAGGAAGGGGTACTTCGCAACATGGAGAATAAGATGCAGGAACCGTTTGCCCTGCAGGGTTCAGTGGAACAGCTCGGTCAACAGCTGAAATCAGTATTGGCATAAGTGTTTTTCGCTTTGCCGGGACGCAAAGGGGTTAAAATTAAATTTTTTGCGCCCTGCATGAGATAATCATCTTCTTACGTAACTACTCAGGCCTGTTATGAAAAAGTCGTTAAATAACGGGATGTAACTGTTCAGGGGTGCGCCAGATGTTCATAAGCAGCCCGATCAGCTATACACCAGGTATGCTGGGCGGGCTGCTCATGGACAGATGGTGTGCCCCTGAGCAGTTACCTTCTTACAATATCATATATCTTTTACCACCGGGATGCTCGGTTTTGGAGTATAAGCAATGGATTCAATGGGAGCGCTTCGGCGCACACATAACTGTAACCAACTCGGCAGTGACAACCTGGACCAGGATGTCATCCTCATGGGCTGGGTGCTCAGGCGACGCGATCATGGCGGCGTTATCTTTATTGATTTGCGGGATCGCTGGGGGATTACCCAGGTTGTTTTCAATCCTGAGATCAATCCGGATGTCCATGCCAAGGCACACCGGGTACGGT
>WFRY01000400.1 GCA_015486315.1 Desulfobulbaceae bacterium | reverse complement strand
GTACAGGAATACGGATTCCGTCAGGGCGTCTAAAATCATGCTGGCAAAATCCAACACTTCCTACCGGTAATTCAAACCTGAACGTGAATCCATTCTACTGTCACTTATTTGAATTTGCAGAGAATATTCAGCTACAGGTTTTACAGATACAGGATTATTAAATATTGTACCATACTGATTATCATGATATGATATTTTATATTATTTGCGTTCAAACAGATCAGAATAATAACAAAAATGAAATTCATAACTGCGTGCAACTGATTACTGACCAACAAAGGATCATAATGAAAAAATCAAACACCATTACAATAGCACTTTTTGCTGTTTTATTGGCTGTTTCAACTGCAATGGCCGGCTGGCAGGAAATATTTACCAGTGATTTTCTGGAAAAAGATCTGAACAGCGCTGTTACCAATGCCCTGGCCCGGGGAATTTCACCCGAGGAAATAATAAACACAGCCATGGCCATTGACGGCATGGACAGCGAAGCATTGGTTACCGCAATGTGCGGTGCCGGCGTTCCGGTGTACACCATGCCGAACGCCCTTGAACTACTTAACTTGAACGTAGAGAAGGCAAAAAATCTATGTGAAGACATCTCCGCAACTGTGAGGTTTCCCGGTTCCGGATACTCGTCTGTCTCAAAAAGAACAAATTATGATGGCAGTGGCAACCAACCGCGTCCACCGGCCAGTGGACATAATTTCAATTAACTTATGCACTCCTTCGCTAAGCGACACTGCTACACCGTATATATCGAACGTTTATGTGTAGACATCACACCTGATTGAAACGTAAGCACTCCATGAATGCCCTGCTGCACACGCCCAACTCCCCAGGTATACAGGGGTATTATCGGGTATCTCGATCACGCATGACAGGGCGTTCATGCAACACCTGCTTTCCAAAGTGGTATCAAGTCAAGAGTGGGATTAATGACGCGCTTACATTGAAACCAGCTTGTCCGCATGAGGAACATATAACTTATGCCCCGCACTAAACTGTTACTGTTTGCATCAATCATGGCCTCTCTGCACATCTGCTGCGTTTCATCATTTGCTGCCGAGGGTATCATTTTAAACGATGTCCAAACTCTGCCGGATCAGGATGCTGATGGTTCTTCAGATGATTCCGGGTTTCGCATTGACGGAATTCATCCCTATCTATCGATACGCGGTGAATACACTGACAATCTTTACAATGTCAATGTGGATGAAAAGACCAACTTTCTAACCGTTATCTCACCGGGTATATGGTTAAGTACTACGTCTGTAACCGAGGTTCCTATCAGTATTATTCCACGTAATACCGCCCCGGGAGGTTTCAGAATTGCCGTACAGAAAAAGGAATCGTTTGATCGTTTCCAGTCCTATTTTTTAATTGGCTGGGATTTCGAAATGTATGATGAAAATACCGATCTGGATGCCACCAACTATCACGCTGAAGGAGCATTACAGTTTAACTTGCGAGGTGGCCTCTCCCTTCGTCTTTATGATCGCTTCAGCCAGGATCAGGACAAATTTGATGTGAACAGCTATACCATTGATGATGTCGATCTCTCTCCTGCAGGAATTTCTCTTTCCAAGCCAAGCAATGTGCGCCGGTACAAAAACAATGCTGCCGGAATTGTTCTCAACTGGGATATGAGCGAAAAAATTACTGCCAGAGTTGATTATACTAACTTTCTCCTGGACTATGATGGATCAACAAATGAATGGCTTAATCGAACAGATAACAGCTTGAGTGGTTACCTGTATTATAAATACAGTGTCAAGACTTCATTCTTTGGAGAATACCGATATGTAAACGCACATTATAATGACGAACATAAGGGCATGAACCCTGAAGACAGCGACGTGCAGGATCGGGACAATCAACAAAATTTTGTTTACGGTGGTATTGACTGGGCAGCCACAAGCAAAACATCACTTATGGCCAAAGCCGGCTATCAGGACAAATCCTATGATGCCGACGAATTCGGCTCAGACAATACCTTTTCCTATGAAGTTGTCGGTAACTACAGAGTTACGGAAAAGACCAGCCTGCATCTCAGCCTGTATAAGGCCCTTGAAGAGAGCAATACTTTTGAAGCCTACGGCAAGGACACCACCAGGATCACCCTTACTTACAATCAACGGATTTACGGAAGGTTAGTCGGTACCATTGATATAGGCTATACACATGATGATTACGAACAAAATTATTCCGAAACCGAAGAGATTGACATTTTTCTGCAAGATCTTCCCGATGGACGAGAAGACGATCGTTTTACCTTTACACCCGCTCTTCAATATACGTTTCGGGATTGGCTGATGGGAGAATTGTCCTATACCTATGACACCCGTGATTCATCCCGCAAGCTGTATGATTACAATACCAATACATTCATGATCAGCCTCCACTCTGCATGGTAATACAGCTCGTAGATTCATTTTTATTTAACATATCAGTCTAACACAAACACCGATGAACCAGATTATGTATGCAATGCGGTTTATGGTCGTTACGGCATTCCTGTGTTGTTTTTTCAACTGTCCGGCCTGTGCCGAAGACTATATCATCGGGCCGGGTGATGTTTTACGGGTTACAGTGTATGATAATAATGATCTGGAAACAGTGACAAGAGTGAGCGATACAGGGGCAATTATCCTGCCCCTTCTCGGCTCGGTCAATGTCAATGGTCTCTCCATTTCCGATGCCTCTTCCAAGATTGCTGCGCTCTACAGTGACGGCTATATCGTCAACCCCCAGGTTAATATCTTTGTACAGGAATTTCGCAGCAAGAAAGTCATCGTTCTCGGCCAGGTAAACATACCGGGTTTGATCGAACTCAGCGGTCCCACTACATTTCTCGAATTACTCTCCAAGGCCGGAGGTCTTGCCTCCGACTATGGCGAGACGGCAACCATAAAACGCACGGTGGATGGAAAACCCGAATCTATCCATATCAACTTAAAGGCCCTGACCCAGGGCGGCGACATGAGTCAGAATATCTCCATCCATGAAGGTGATACCATCTATATTGTCAAAGGCGGTATGTGCTACGTGACGGGGCAGGTTAATCAACCCGATGCATACCGCTGTGACGGTGATGCAACCGTACTTAAGCTGATAACCCTTGCAGGGGGATTCAACGGCAAGGCATCCCGCTCAAGTGTCCGTATCATTCGGATCGTCAACGGGAAAAAGACCGTGTTTGAAGATGTGGCCATGGAAACCCCGCTCCAGGCCGAAGATGTCATTGTCGTCCCGGAGAGCTTTTTTTAATCGTTATGGAACAGACCTACCAGGAATACGGCGAGCCTGAAAACAGACAGCGCAAACATCTGCGGGATTATCTCTATGTCCTGATCAAGCGCCGCTGGACGGTTATAACGGTTGCACTGATTGTTGCGGTGCTGGTCCTCATTGTCGGTCTGGGCAAAGATCCGGTCTACACCTCCTCAACGACCGTGCTGGTTGAGCAGAGCAATGGCGGTGAAAACCTGAACATGCCCTATAATTTTTATCGTTGGGACCCGGAATTTCTGCCCACCCAGATAGAGATAATCAAGTCAAAAAGTGTTTCCCGCCGCGTTGTGGACAAGCTCAAACTTGATACAAAATACCCGGATTATTTTTTTCCGAAAACAGAGAAGAAAAAATCAATACGTGCTGATCTGCAGAAGGCGGTTTCCTCTTTTTTCAATAAACTTTTTCAGCCCGAAGCCGACCCTGAACAGAACAAACCAGCTGTTGAACCCAAAGCACCGGACAAAGCCGATGCCATTGCGGCCAGACTCCAGGGCGGCATACGGGTTTCCCCTGTTCCTGATACCCGTGTGCTTACCATCCAGTACACGGACAGGGATCCTCACATGGCCCAGCGCATTGCTGAGGCCCTTGCCAATGCATACATTGAAGTTTCCATGGAGATCAAACTGAGTTCTACTCAGCAGGCACTTCAGTGGATGACTACTAAGGCAGAAGCGGAACGTAAAAAGCTTGAAGAATCCGAAAGGGCCCTGCAGAAATACAAACGCGACAACAACTTTGTTACTGTTGAGAATAAACTGACCATCTATCCGGAAAAATTTGCCCAGGCATCCACTCAGCTTGTCGAAGCGGAAAAACGGCAGGAGGAATTAAAAGCGGTCTACGATCAGATTATTACACTGAAGGATAATGTAAAGAAACTGGAAACAATACCGGCTATTGCCGACAATGCCGCTATTGTTTCCCTGCGCAGTCAGATTTTGAAGGCAGAACAGCTGATCAAAGAGCTCTCCAGAAAATATGGCCATAAACATCCAAAGATGATCAAGGCCGTCGGTGACCGCAGCATCCTGATTCGTGAAAAAAAGGCGGAAATCAAGCGGATAACGGAATCAATCCGCCAGGATTATGAACTCGCTCAATCACAGCTGGAGAACTTAAGAGCATCGCTTGCTGCTACAAAAAATGAACTGCTGGATGTTAATGAGCGATTTATCCAGTACTCCATCATGAACCGCGAAGTAGAGAGCAACCGGGCCCTTTATGATGCACTGACAGCAAACATTAAAAAAGCCAGTACAAGCGAGGGATCGCAGAGTATCAATATCTGGGTCATGCATGCAGCGTCTCTCCCCACAATGCCTGCAAACAAAAACCCGAAAAAAATTATACTGATGGCTGCATTCATCGGACTTGCAGCGGGCCTTGGCCTGGCCTTTTTCATCGAATACCTGGATAATACGGTCAAATCCACGGATGACCTTGAGCAGCGCTTCGGTGTAACGGTTCTCGGCACGGTCCAGCAGGCCAAACGGGGAGAAGCAATCGAGTCAATAGTGACAAATAATGCACGTTCTCCCATCTCTGAAAACTATCGCCTGATTCGCTCCGGCCTGCTCATGTCCGCTGCAGATCATCCACCGCGCACCCTGCTTATTACCTCCATGGGGCCCCAGGAGGGGAAGACCACAACATCCATCAACCTGGCTGAAACAATGGCTCAGGGTGAAAATAAGGTATTGCTCATTGATGCCGATATGCGCAAACCGCGCCTGCATACACTCTTTGCGTTAACCAACACCATCGGCCTGTCCAGTTATCTCTCCGGCAACAGTGATGAAAACATCATTCACTCCCTGGCCGATCAACACATCGACATAATTCCCTCCGGTCCTATTCCTCCCAACCCGGCAGAATTACTTGAATCCAAACGGATGAAAACCCTGATCCGGGAAATGAGCGACAGGTATGATTTTGTTCTGTTCGACTCCCCGCCCATCGGCAGTCTTGTAGACGGCCTTCTTATCAGCACCCTGGTTGACGGTACTGTGCTGGTGGTGCGGGCCGGCAAAACGACCCATGACTCGTTCAACGCAGGTCTTAAAAAAATCGCCGCCATTCAACCCAGGATTCTCGGTGTTATCCTCAACAGCATGACGGCCCGAATTGCCGGATCAAGATATTACCATTATTACGAATATTACTCCCGGGACGGCAAATAAGGGTCTACGATATCGATTAGCCGTAAGCGCTTCAGTAACTCCACTCTTGACTTGATAACACCTCAGAATGTAAGGGTTTCAAGAGCACTCTGCTGTGCGTGATCAAGTCCCCCCGATAATTACCCCTGTATATCGGGGGACTTGAGCGCGTGCAACAGGGCGTTCATGGAACGTTTACGTTTAAGCCTATACAGTGTCTGTCTCATTCTTTCTATTTATCTTCACCCTGATCTTTGCGCCGCTGGCCTTTGGTTGTGTTGAGTACTGGTCAATCGGTACAGTCGAGGTCCTTGTTCCTCTGTCGCTTCTTGTGCTCTGTGGTGTTCAGTTACAGAGAAAGGAACGTCCTGTCCAGGTTCCCGGCCTGCTGCCCCTGCTCCTGCTGCTCTTGTGGATGGGCCTGCAGCTGATCCCCTTGCCGCCGGGTCTGGTACAGGTTATTGCCCCTGAAGCTCATGCCGTCTATCAGCCGATTCTGCAGGTAAGTAACCTACAGTCCTGGATTCCTTTAAGCGTCCAGCCCCGGGCTACCCTGCAGGAGCTGCTCAGGTTCAGTACCTATGGTCTGTTTTTCATCCTTACAGTACAGCTGCTCAGTCGACCCGGCTATCTCAAAAAGACCATAACTATTACCGCCTGGTTTGGCATAGCCATCGCAGTTGAAGCTATTGTCCAGAAAATAACCTCTCCGCACGCAATCTACTGGTTTCGGACCTCATCACAGGCCAATTTCCCCATGGGGCCGTGGGTGTATACAAACCACTTTGCCGGCTTCATGGCCATGCTCTTTCCCATTATCCTGGCCCTGTTTCTCTATTACCGGCCGACCTATGAGGATCAGGAACCGCTGCGTTTAAAGATCACGGCCCTGTTTACCATGCCCGGCACCAACAGATACCTGCTGTTTGGTTTCGGTGCCATCCTGAGCGGGGTATCCATCCTGCTCAGTGCGTCCAGGGGCGGCATTATCACCCTTGGCCTGGCCCTTCTTCTCTTTATTTTTCTGACCGGCAACCTTACCGGCCAATGGCGCAGCAGCAGAACACTCCTGCTTATCCCGCTGATGCTGCTCCTGACCGGCTGGCTGGGAGCAGATACCATAATTAAAAAATTCGCCGACATATGGGGAGCCCATGGACTGAATACAAGTGAACGGCTGCCGGTCCTGTTAGACAGCCTGAAGATGTTCCGTCACTTTGTATTCACCGGCTCCGGTTTCGGCACCTACGAGTTTGCCTTTCCTGCCTTTCGCACCGTACCGGATGCAACGATTATCTTTGACCATGCCCACAACGATTACATCGAACTGCTGGCCACCGGAGGCCTGATCGGTTTTCTCACGGCAGCCTGGTTTGTCTGCTCAGTCATCATCCATAGCATGCAGATGCTGCGCAAACGACGCGAACGCTATAACCAGCTGCTGACCATTGGTGCCCTCACATCCGTCATTGCCCTGCTGCTGCACAGTATGATTGATTTCCAGATGTATAACGGTGCCAATGGATTATACTTTTTCTTTTTCTGCGGGCTGGCCACTGCAGCATCCAGCACCAGGCTGCACTACCGGACGCGCCCTACCCTGCTCCCGGCGGCACCACGGGGGCAACTGACCATAAGCGCAATCCTTGCCCTTGTCCTGCTCATCGGCAGCATCTGGTATAGCACAACAACATTCAGGGCCGGACAGACCTTTGCACCAGTCAAAAAAATCTATCTCAATGCCAATATTCCTGCCCGGCGGTTGCAGGAACTGCATGATCGTGCGCAAACCGCCGCCGGCCTCGCCCCCCTTGAAGGCAGGTATCCATTTTTCATGGCGGCTGTTTCTTCCCTGCTCGGCAATCCTGCTCGGGCACAGCGCGAATATATCAACGCATCCTTACTCAACCCGCTTTCCGGGCAGTTTATCCAGCAACTCGCCCTGACGTTTGCAGAAACCCGACCAGAGACCACGGATTCACTTCTGCTCCTTGGCTGCAGATATGAACCTCTGATTCTCAATTACCACCTCACCTTTGCCAACCGGCTCATTGCCACAGACAGAAAACCGCAGGCAGTAACCATCATGCACCAGGTGCTGCAGCAACATCCACGATGGGCAGCCAGGCTCAGTAACTTTATTTTTTTAAACGAACTGAAACGTACCGATATAACCGGGATGCTTCCCGATCATCCCCGGGCATGGTACGAAACAGGCAGAATAATGGAAAAGGAGGGTAAAACTGAAGAGGCGGAATATTACTATCTGCAGAGTTTGAATTATCTTACAACGCACCCGGCACAACCCGCATATTTTGTACAGCTGTACAACATGTATACCCGGCAGCACGAGGACAGCAAGGCCCTGACAATACTGCGCCGTGGCATCCAATACCTGCCTGCAAACGCCTCATTCCACAAGCTGCTGGGCAACCATTACCGCAGGCAGGGCATCACGTACCGGGCAGTCGAGGAATACCAGCAGGCCCTGCAGCTCAACCCCGGTGACACAGGACTTGAACGACTGCTTAATCAGCTGGAGAGCAAGGGCGAATAGAGCAGTAATCAGAGTAAATTTTTCAGACCGTAAGCGCTCCATGAACGCTTACATTCCAAGGTGTTATCAGGCCGGGAGTGGCGTTCATGAAGCACTGACTACAGACCTGCTGCTGCCAGTTTCTTGACGATTTTTTTCTGCTCCCGACTCATTTTTTTTGGAATTTTGACAAGGATTTTAACATAAATATCTCCCCGCTTTCCTATCGGCCCGGAAGGTAACCCATGTCCCTTTAACCTCAATTTGGATTCCTGCTGGACCCCCGAAGGCACCTTGACCTTAAAGGTCTTGCCATCAAGAGTGGTTATCTCCACGCTTGTGCCGAGACAGGCATCACTGAAAGGAATTTTCTTTTCCATAATAAGATTATCCCCTTCGCGGGTAAAAACCGGGTGCTGCTGGACGTTAACTTTCAAATACAGATCACCCGCAGGACCACCCGAGCTGGATGGCGCACCCCTACCGGTTAAGCGCAGTCGTTTACCGGACTCAATCCCCTTGGGAACTTTAACCGAAAGATTCCGGGTCCCGCCGTCACGACGCAGGCTGATATTCTTTTCTGCACCATTCAGGACATCCTCAAGCGAGACCGACAGTTCATAGGTGTGATCCTCACCCTTTACAGGTTGAGGCTGAGGACGACACCCGCCACCACCACCACCACATCCTCTTCCGGCCTGGCCGAAAATATTGCCGAACGGGTTGGCTCCGCCTCCGGACTGCGAACGAAAGGACCCGGAACGAAAGGATCCCCCGCCGAATCCGAACTGATTGAGAATATCGTTCAGGTCAAAACCACGAAAAATATCTTCCTGGGAATAACGCTGCTGAAAACCAGCCGAGCCGTAGGCATCATATTCCTGACGCTTCTTCTGGTCGGACAGTACGGCATACGCCTCACTGATCTTCTTAAATTTTGCTTCAGCCTCTGCATTATCCGGATTCTTATCCGGATGATATTTCAGGGCCAGTTTGCGGTATGCTTTCTTTATTTCATCGGCAGTGGCTTTTTTGTCAACCCCGAGAATTTTATAGTATTCCATGCAATTGTTTTATCGTAATATTTGTATTTTCACACCCTACTTTCACAGTAACTGTGCATACTATAAGAACGATATGGAAATTGTCTATTTGGGAAATAATTTTTTGCGCAGACAAAAAGGGCGGGAAACAGAATGATTCCCGCCCGGAAACTGTTTTATCAAGGAGTTGTTAAAATGTAAGCGCTCCATGAGAGCTTACATTAAAAGGGTACGTCTTCTCCGGTTCCGCTGCCGGAAGAAGAACTACCGGAGTAAGAGTCACCGCTATAACCTCCATCCGGTGCTTCTCCACCTGCAGGACCGGGATCAAGACTACCGGACGTACTGCCTCCGTAGCCGCTTTCTCCTCGAGGTGTAAGAAATTGAACATCACGAGCAACGATATCTGTTGTATACCGGTCATTGCCATTTTGATCCTGCCACTTTCTGGTCTTCAGTTTTCCCTCAATATAGACCTTGGAGCCCTTGTTTAAGTATTCATTACAGAGCTCACCTAAACGTCCCCAGGCAACTATATTATGCCATTCGGTCTGTTCCTGCTGGTTACCATCTTTGTCCTTCCAGCGCTCGGAAGTGGCGATCCTGAAGCTTGCCACCGGGGTCCCATTCTGAGTAAAACGAAGTTCTGGATCAACCCCAAGATTTCCAATCAAAATCACTTTATTAATCATGTTTCACCTGTCATTGTAAATTTATTTTATTAAGGCCTGCACACTATATAATAACGCCCAGTGCAAAAAAAGTCAGCACACATTTTATTAATTAAAATCAGCTGACGCTTTTATCCAGCATGGCACGCAACCCCCCTTTTTCATCCGGAGCAAAACCAAAAACCTCCTGCCAGATGTTGTCACTTTCCATGCAGAAGTAAATGCAGGTTGCCGGACCGGCATGCTTTGCCAGTTCATCAACAATCAGCTTATACATCTCAACACGCTGACTCCTGAAATAACGGTATTTACCATCCAGGCCGTCAATGAACTCTTCGTAGAAAAATGTAGATCCGGGAAAACGGCTGCCGGCAATCGTCTTGAGTGAAGGCAGATAACGCAGGGCACCGAGGCTGATCCAGGCAATACGATCAGCTGGCACAACCTCAAAAAGTCGCCTGATGGTTGAACGATACCCCTCCTGCCAGCCATCATGCCAGATGATCGGATCAAAGTGAAAGGCAAGCCTGTACCCCCACTCCGCAACCCGGGCAGCGGCTGCCAGACGCTCTTCAAGAGAGGCTGTTCTGATCTCTTCATGCTCCATGATGGGAGGACTGTTCAGTGACCAGGCAACAACTGTTCGACCACCGTGCTCAAGCCCCATCAGGTTGTCGATAACCACGGATTTTGATTTCAACTCCAGCACGGCATGCTGCTTATCCCGCATGTAGTCGACAAGAACAGGGCTGAAGGCCGTCAGCGTATCCAGGGCCAGGCTGTCGGCAAACTCACCGGTACCGATGCGGAAAAAGGTGTTTGGATCGGCGATAAATGCCTGATTAAGTTCTGCAAACAGATCTTCTATGTTAACAAAAAAACTGATCCACGGATTATTCAAATATGCCTGCAGGATACAGTACACACAGTCCATGGGACAGCCCATACCGATATTCAAGACCTGATATTCACAGCAGGTATATTCCCTGGTTGCCGGACAGGGCTTGAAAAACCGGCCGCGATTGCGGCAGAGAAGAAGATGATGCTTTCCCAGGGTGAGATTGTCCGGATACCTGCCTTCAATATCAGGATGCTCGCGGTCACCTATTACCGTTACCGGCAGATGACTGCGTTTTATAATCTCTTTGACATAGGTGTTCTCTCTGCATTCCTCAGTGACATAGAGATGGTTGATGTATCGGGAAGGATCGCCGTAGGACACAGAAGGGTTCCGATTTAGAGTTCAGAGTTGTACATCATGCTTCGTATACTTTCGGGGCAGGGAAAGATACCTCAGGCCTTCATCCGGCCTGCCGTGCTTGATGCACCCGTTGCCGTAGATAGTACATTTTCTGTGCAATTCGGCAAGGGCTAACTGGTACTGCCCAGTGCTGAGTTTACAGTTGTCCAGCAGGCTGCAGATAGAGCGTATACGCCAGGTGTCCATACCCAGCCGGTGGATAGCGGATAACTGGTCGCTGCGGCCGCCGTCTTTTAAGGTAAGGGGCTCGTCAACAAGCAAAAATTCTTCCTGTCCGGATACCCGGAGCCAGAGATCATAGTCCTCGCAGCAAAGCAGCGACTCATCAAAATATCCATACTGTTCAAAAAGTTCCCGCCGGACCATTACAGTGGACATTCCGACCACACACATTGCAAGGCAACGGGAAAAAATCCGGCCATGGGGAGGGACATGCTTATTCTTCTGGTTCACCCTTTTTCCCTTTCGATACCAGAGCTCCCTGGTATGAGAGATAAGATATTGCGGCTGCTCGTGCATGGCGACTGACTGTCGTTCCAGTTTACAGCGGTCCCACCAGTCATCGGAGTCCAGAAAACAGAGTAGATCATGATCTGCTTCTAAAATACCTCTGTTACGTGCTGCCGATGCGCCTCTGTTTTTCTGATGGATATAGCGGATCTTTATTCTGCTCTGCCTGGAAAGCCGCTTAACGATATCCGCCGTTCCATCATTTGAGCCGTCGTCCACCACCAGCACTTCAGCACAGGGACGGGTCTGGTCAAGAACCGAAACCAGTGCTTTTTCAATAAATGCGGCACGGTTAAAGGTGGGAATTATTACTGAAATCATTAAAAAAATTCAAGAAGCAAGAGCAAAAAAAAGGCAGATTTAATCCTGTCCGCAAGACAATTTGTTATGGGCAAACACCCTGTTGTAGAGTATCTTATACTGTTTCTTTCATAATATTATAACAGCCCTAACTGAATCCGGCCATTGCAGCTGCAGCCGGACAGGTAATATATGTACACAGACATCCTTATCAATGCAACGCCTTACGAAAACCGTATTGCGCTGGTCGAACGTGGTAACCTGACCGAATTCCATCTGGAACGTCCCTCTGAAAAAGGACTGGTCGGCAATATTTATTCAGGGCGTGTGGTACGCGTTCTGCCCGGTATGCAGGCAGCCTTTGTCGACATTGGACTTGAGCGTACCGGTTTTCTCTATGTCGATGATGTGCACACCTCCAATTCGGAACTGGAAAGCCGGATTTCCACCGATGAATCCCCCTGCAACCAGTTTACCCTGAAATCCAAAGGACCGGATGAAGCGGACCACTCCGTTGTGCGTCCCAGCATCGAAGAACTGCTCAAGGAAGGGCAGAATATATTGGTTCAGATTTCCAAAGAACCCATAGGTTCCAAGGGGGCAAGGCTCACCTGTCACATCACCCTTCCCTGCCGCAACCTGGTTTTTATGCCGTTGACCGACCATATCGGGATATCCCGCAAAATTCAGGATGAAGAGATCCGGGAAGCCCTGCGCGAAAAAATTGATCAACTGCGTCCGCCCGGAACCGGTTTTATTCTCAGAACCGTTGCTGAAAACATCACAAACGCCGAACTTGAAGCAGACATGGAATTTCTGCTCCTGCTCTGGGATGAAATCATGTCAACCGCCTCCCGGTCATCTGCCCCCGGCTTGGTATACAAGGACCTGGACATGGTCCTCAGATCGGTACGCGACCTTTTTACCGACGATGTCAACGAACTCATCATTGACTCTAAAACCGTACATAACCGCCTGCTCTCCTTTGTCAAAACCTTTGCCCCCAAGCTGAAAGACAGAATCATCTACTACGACGGAAACACCCCGCTGTTTGAGGCCTACGGCATTGAGGTCGACATCACCCGGGCTCTAGATAAAAAAGTCTGGCTCCGCTCCGGAGGATACATCATTATCGAAACCACGGAGGCTTTGACCGTTGTTGATGTCAATACCGGACGCTATGTAGGAAAAAACGATCTCAGCGAGACCATCTTTAAAACCAATATGGAAGCAGTCAAAGAGATATCCTACCAGCTCAGGCTCCGTAATATCGGCGGCATTATCATTATCGACTTCATTGACATGGATAATGAACAGCATCGGGAAGAGCTGTATACAGCTTTCCAGGAATCCACACGCAATGACAAGAGCCGGGTGAACATCCTCAAACTCTCGGAATTCGGTCTGGTGCAGATGACCCGTAAACGCTCCTGTGAGAATCTGTCTCAGATGATGTGCGAGCCATGCTTTTACTGCGGCGGCGACGGGGTAATTAAATCCCAGCGGACAATCTGCTACGAGATCTTTCGCAAGATCAGCCGTGATGCCGGCAAGATAAAGGGAGACAACGTTACCATTAAGGTACACCCGAGGATTGCAGACATGCTGCTGCGGGAAGAGGCACAGCATCTTGACCTGCTTGAAGATATGACGACCAAACGTTTTACCATAATTCCAGTCCGTGACATCCATATCAAGCGGTATGAAATTATCTGGAAGGAGTAAAACATGCTCATTTCAATCAAGACCATTTTACCTGTAATCGGCCTGCCTTCCGGCTGTTGCAATTTTTATTCTGATTATGTACAAAACCCAGCCATTACCAAATTCCTGGATCCCCGATTACAACACTCGGGGATGACAGGGCTTGCAACTCCGTTATATTATAACCAATCAGTGTGCTGCCCATGACTGTTATTCCCGAGTTCCTTTATCGGGAGATAAGCGCAGACTTCGATCTATGATTTTTTCTTTTTATAACAGAATATTGTAATCTTGGCTGAAAGTTGGCTGAGTTTCATACGTAATCAGAATTTTTATTAACAGAAACGCTTATATTCCGACCTGTTATCAAATCAAAAGTGTAGTTAATGAAGCGCTTACACAAGAGACTGTAAATCATGGCAAGAATAAATAAACACCGAATCGGTTCTTCCTCTCGTCGCGGCAAAGGATTTGGCCGGAAATTTCTGCTAACCCTGCTTGTCCTCATCATTGCCGGAGGTGCAGCAGCAGGATATATCCTTTTTGAAACTGAAGCGCCCCGGGTTTCCATTAATAAGGACCTTAAATTTCTTGGCGGTCCAATAGAAATAGCCTTTCAGGCAACGGATCAAAAGAGTGGTATTAAGCAGATAGTCATCACCCTTGAGCAGGGAGGCAGCATGCTGCAGCTCTTTAACAAGAGCTTTCCTCGACAGGCATGGCTGTCCAAGGCAGGTCCGGCAGAGGTGAAAGATACCATCTCTCTTGATGCCAGGCACGCCGGTGCTAAAGACGGCAAGGCTGAACTGGTTATTTCAGTCCACGATTTCTCTTTAAACGGTATGCTGAAAGGCAACAGCACAGAGCTTCGTTTTCCGGTTATTATTGATACAAAACCGCCTCACGTTACAGTGCAGCATGCGCAAAAATATATCACACCAGGGGGAAGCGGCATTGTCGTGTATGAGTTATCCGAGCCTTCTGAACATCACGGAGTCATGATTGACTCCACTTTTTTCCAGGGATATCCACTGAAGGGAAGTGAAAAAAGATTTATCAGCTACATTGCCCTGCCCTGGAACAGTGTACAGCCGGAACATACCCAGATTATTGCCGTTGATCAGGCAGGCAACGAGGGAAAGGCCATATTCTCCATGCGCTTTAAAAAGGCAAAGGAGAAAAAAGACCGCATCAACGTATCTGATGGCTTTCTGAACCGGAAAATACCGGAGTTTCAGGAACATTACCCGGAACTGCAGGGCACAAATCTTGAAAAATATCTATTTGTAAACAATAAAATTCGTATCCGAAACGCCGAGGAAATTGCAAAAATATGCACCAGTACTATTACCTCCGAGCAGCTCTGGCATGATCGTTTTATCCGAATGGCGGGAGCAGGCCGGGCAGGTTTTGCCGACCAGCGCACCTATTACTACCAGGGAAAGCCCATTGATCACCAGACTCATCTCGGTATGGATATCGCATCTACTGCTCGAGTCGCCATCAAGGCTGCAAACAGCGGTAAAGTCATCTTTGCAGACTATTTAGGCATTTACGGCAATACGGTTATCCTGGATCACGGCCAGGGACTTGCCAGTTTATACTCTCATCTCAGCAGCATTGACACCACAGTTGACAAGATGGTGGACAAGGATGAACTGATCGGCCATTCAGGCACAACCGGTATGGCCGGCGGTGATCATCTCCATTACTCAATGCTGGTGCACGGTATTTTTGTAACCCCGGTTGAATGGTGGGATCAGCACTGGATCAATGTCAACATCAAGAATATTATTAACGACTCGCAGTTATAAAATTCAGTGACTGTCAGCCAGATTCAGCTGTACCCGGCTTTTTATCTGCAGCCGGTCTACTGTGAACCCATACGCTCAGCACACCGGACCAGCAGGAAAAAATTTCACTATGTTCCTTAAACACCTGCCTCTACTCCTGTACAGTTATCTGGCAACAGAGCTGCTTGCTCCGTTCTTTGCCAGTTTTCTTATCCTGTACGGCGTTTTTTTTCTTGTCCGGCTTATTCCGTTGCTGGAAGTCGTGCTTGAACTCGGTATCAACTTTACCGACTTTCTCCGTCTGTTCTCCTACATTTTCCCGCACATGCTGCTCTACGTTATTCCGATGGCCGGGATGGCAGGCGTTATAATGGGCTTTACCCGCCTGACCAATGACAGTGAAATACTGGCACTCAAGGCCTGCGGTATCAGCCTGCGGCAGATGCTGCCGCCTGTTGTTATGGTTGCAGCAATGATCGCCACCCTGACGGGTTATTTTTCCGTTCATCTAATTCCGGCCGGTGAAATTGCCATGCAGCAGCTCATGTTTCAATTAGCCAAGGAAAAAATCGACAAGGGAATTAAAGAAAAGAAGTTCACCGAAGCCCTGGGTGACCTGGTTGTATATGTCGACCGAATTGATGAGCAGGGGCGATGGCATGGGGTTTATGTTTCAGACATGCGTAACCGCTTGCAGCCTGTTATAACCATGGCAAAAGCCGGCAGCATGGTGGCAAATGTTCAAAAGATGGCCGTTACCATTATTCTCAACACCGGTACCCTGCATAATACCGACGGCAAGGACAACCAGACAATCCGGTTTGCCCGTTACCAGCTGCAAATTCCTTTAAAGCCTCCCACACGCATCGACGGTGATGATGTCACACAGATCAGCAAAGGTATGATGACCCAGCAGCAACTGCTGAGCAGTGCCCGGCAATACGGACCTGACACCAAAAGAGGCATCAGGTTTCTTACCGAATACCATCATCGCCTGGTACTGCCCGTGGGGTGCTTTATACTCAGTCTGCTCGGACTCCCCCTTGGACTTCAGGCCGGTCCCGGCCGCAAGGCAGCCGGGATACCTCTGGGACTTGGTTTTTTTGTACTATATTATATAACCTTTACCCTCTGCAGAACCATGGTGGAGGAGTTGACACTGCCCCTTGTTTTTGGTATGTGGCTGCCCAATATTATATTTGCCGTTCTCACAATAATTATTTTCAGGCGTGTTGAACGGGAGCGACCGATCTTTCCGGAAAAACTGGCTGATCTGGTTGCCGACCTTAAAGATAAGTATATTTCGCCCCAGATACAACGTCTGCGCAAACTGTTTGCCAGGTTACTGAGCAGAAGACATTCGGCAGCAAAACCGGAGCAACGGATAACCGCTGTCCAGCAGATGCTGATTCATGCAGATTCGCAGACCAGAACCTTTCATCTTCCCGAATGCGAACATTATGATTGCTCAAGCTGTACTATTGAATTTAACAGCGTCAAGGTGGCGCAGGAAGCCGGGTTTGTTCCATGCCGATTCTGCAAGAGACTGATCGAAAAAAAGTAAGCGTTTCATGAAACGCTTACTATTCGAGCTGTTATCAAGTCAAGAGTGTATGTAGTTAATGAAGAGCTTACGAAAAAAACGAACAGTAAATTATATCATTAAGGCCGCCGTTACCATCGGCCTGCTGCTTCTTATTTTTCGAAGTGTTGATACTGAAAAGGCCGCGGCATCACTGTCGGTTATCTCGCCCTGGTACCTGATAGCCGCCCTGCTCCTGCAGGTTGCCAGTACTGGTGTGGCAGCATCACGCTGGTTTCTGATCATGTCACGAATCGGCTTTACCCAGTCATACTTCTTTTTCATGAAAAGTTATTTCAAGGGTGCTCTCTTTAACCAGGGACTTCCTACCAGCATCGGCGGTGACGGCCTGCGGATCCTTGACTGTTCATCGGGTGGAGAATCAGCCGAAGATGCCTTTTACGGGGTCTTCATTGATCGAATTATCGGGCTTGCAGGACTCCTGCTGCTCAACATCAGTGCTCTGGCCCTGAATCATTCCATGCTGCCGGCAAATGTCTATTATCCCCTGCTGATTATTCTCATCGGCCTGACTGTCGGCCTGGTTCTGCTGTTCTTCCTGCGAAAATTCCGCTTTTTTACAGCAGGTAGATACCTCGGTTATTTAGGACGGTTATCAGAACGCTATTTCCAGGTATATTCAACCGTACAGTCAATCAGCCTGCAGCTGGGACTTTCCATTATCACCCATCTACTGGCCATGACGGCTTATTTCATAATCGGCCGCGGTGTTGGACTTGATTTTCCTCTGCAGGTATACCTTGTACTGGTTCCTCCGGTCATTCTGCTGACTATCCTACCTATTTCGCTTGCAGGATGGGGAGTAAGAGAAGGCGCAATGGTCGGTTTTTTTCTGCTGATAGGAGCCGATAAGTCAAGAGTCCTGACATTTTCCATTTTATATGGTCTGGTGGCCCTGGTTGCATCACTGCCCGGACTTGCGGTCTACCTGACGCAGAAAAACAAACTCTAAATGCCCACTTCTATTATCAGGAGCGCAGAATGAATATAGATACCATGCGCGCCATAGACCGCAACATAGGTATTCCCCTGGCCTTTGTTCTCACCGTCTGGAAATGGCTGACAGGTAAAATACGACCGGAACCGGTAAAAGAACCGCAAAAAATACTCTTTATCGAACTGTCGGAAATGGGGTCGACAATCCTTGTGGACCCTGCTTTACGCAAGGTCAAAAACCGTCTTGACGCAGAACTTTACTTTGTAATTTTTCAAAAAAACAGGGCCAGCCTCGACCTGATCGGTACCGTCACTCCGGATAATACCTTTACGATTCGTGAAACCGGACTTGTTGTTCTTATCCAGGATACCATTCGCTTTCTTTACTGGGCACGCAGGCAGCAGATTGATACCGTGGTGGATCTGGAACTCTTCTCTCGCTTTACCGCTCTGCTGACCGGTCTCTGCGGAGCAGTTAACAGGGTAGGTTTTTACAGTTTCCACAACGAGGGGTTGTACCGGGGTGAACTTCTCACTCACCGCGTAGCCTATAATGCCCATATCCATATTGCCAAAAATTTTATCGCCCTGGTGAACAGCCTGATTACTGATCAGCCGGAACTGCCCTATTCCAAGGAGATTGTCAGGGACGAAGAGATCAGCCTGCCGACGGTTAGATTTACAGATCAGGAACTGGACGATATGCATGTACTGGTGGCAAAACATTACCCCGACTACCAGCGAGACAGACAGCGCATCGTTCTGATCAACCCCAATGCCAGCGAGTTGCTGCCCCAGAGAAGGTGGATGCCTGAACGGTATGTGGAGTTAATGAAAAAAATCATAACAGCGGCACCTGATGTTGTTGTTCTCATAACCGGAGCACCGTCTGAAAAAGAAGAGGCCGATGAAAAATGCAGACAGGTTGCAAGTGACCGGTGCATTAACTTTGCCGGAGCACTCAAACTCAATCAGTTGCCCATCCTTTACACCATAGCAACGCTTATGGTCACCAATGATTCAGGACCCGGTCATTTTTCCTCTATCACACCGTTACCGACCTTTGTACTCTTTGGACCGGAAACACCGGCCCTGTACGGCTCACTGGGCAACTCCACACCCATCTTTGCCGGACTGGCATGCTCGCCCTGCGTCAGCGCAGCAAATCACAGAAAAACGCCATGCACTGATAACAAATGTCTGCAGGAAATCACGGTCGAACAGGTGTTTGCAACAATTCAACCGACGCTGTCTCTTTCAGTATCCTCGCCAAATACCGAAACAATGACCGGTACGCCTCTCCCCGGATAATCGGGAAGACAAAAGACAAGGACAACGAAATCTAACATGCCAAAAGCTCGATCAATCTATTATCTGCTCACCACTGAAACGCAGGGAATACCATCGCCTGAATTGCAATGCAAATAGCAATGGAACCATTTCAGGAAGTATGGTATAGATAACGCTCGATCACGGGCGGGTAGCTCAGCTGGATAGAGTGTCGGCCTCCGAAGCCGAAGGTCGCGGGTTCGAATCCCGCCTCGCCCACCAGTAAAATCAATGAGTTACGCTATGGTAGGCTGACTCCTTGTTTTGTCTGTGTGAGAGTCTGTGTGAGAAAAGCTTCTCGCACTCTCATAAATCAGTATAGCTTCCTTCTCCGAATTTCCTATATTGTGCAGATAGATTTCAGTAGTTGTACGATTTTCGTGACCCAAAATACTCTGTATCGCACCGAGTGGAACATTGTTGTTATCCATAATTGATGCGCCTGCATGACGTAGAGCATGGTATCGGAAATATTTTACCCCTGCCTTGGCACACAGAGTTTTCATTATCCGTTTTCTGTCCTTAAACGGTCCTTCCACCCACACCTTTTCTTTACGATCAAAGTATCGATGCCAGAAAACCCATGGTTTGCTCTTGTCCCGATTAATAAAACGCCGCTGTAAAATCTCATACAATCGTTTTGTCATTGGAATCTTACGGGGTGTCAGATGACCGCCTTTTTTCTTTCTGGTGTAGAGAACAACGAACCTTTTCCCAAGATCTATGTCCTGCCAGGTTAAACGATTCACTTCACTTACCCTGGCCATAGTATCACAGATGGTCATCAGGTAATCCTGGGTATCAGAATCAGCCTGTTCTATCACTTTGTCGATATCTGAAACAGGCGGGATATATTTCAACCGCTTCTCAACAGGTAAAAAATCGAGATCATCAACAGGATTACCCTTTACAATTTTCCGTTTCTTGCCAAAGTTAAATGTAGCCCTGAGGGAACGGATTTCCCTGTTGGCCACATGTGCTGATACACGGCTGCGTTTAAGAACAAATTTTTCGATCATATCAGTCGTGATTTCAGCACAGGACAACTTGCCCCATTCCTTCACCCATCGCCTTGCCATGTAAATGTAATCACGGTAATGCGTTTTTGAGTTATAGGCCTTAACGTGGTCCAGTTTCAAATTAACCAGATCCAAGAAGCCCGTGTCTATCGGGGTTTCCTGAATCAGAGGCGGATTTTTTAATTCCTCCCTTTTTGTTGCCTCGGCCAGCATGGCTTGTTTTTTTGTTTTGAACCAGGCTTCCGTGTGCCTGACTCCCTTGAGGGTGAAGTCGTACCTCCACCCCTTTCCTTTCTTGAAATAGCTGCTCATAAAGATCCTCCTTGTTAGGAAAAAATAGAGAACCTCCGAGCTTCGCACCGCCCAGTTTTTTCCAGTTCTTGTACACCCAACTGGTACTTTTCTTAAAAAACTGAGCAACCTCATCGGGGGTCATTATCCCCTTAGAAGATTTATTGTCAAGTCTTGTTTGAAGCATAGGGTGCACCTGCCAGAATATATTTGCTTAAATAAAGGATCCCTATCATTGCGTCTTCAAAACAAACCTCTCGGTAATTCGTAAGTTTCGTCGACTATCCCTCCTTAAGATTAAGCAAAAAACAAAATATATTCAACTAAAAATTAAGCTTAATGTTTAATTTTAAACAAACGAAAAGGTCATAGATACCTGGGAAGGGTCCCGTAATACTGACATGAAATCTCCGGGAACAGGCAGCATTGGTGAGGAAAAAAGATTTTTCATTTGGTAGAATCAGTTTTCGCATGTGACGTGTTCAGCGGTGCAGCCCCCACTTCCTTCAGCTCCTGGGGGATAAAATAGCGAAGATGGACCCTGTTGCTTAATTTTTTGGTTAATTTGGAGAATGTATAGGTTATCTCTCGGGCCTCGTCCATGAACTGTGAACATTCCTCGTAGGAAATTCCACCGGGTTCGCCGAGCTGACCCTTGAGGTTTGCATAGGCCATGTCGAATTGACGGAGCACATTGAACATGATGTTGCCCAGGGGTGAGTTGATTCGCAGAACCCGGGAACCGCGCTCCTTGACCATGCCTATCTTTCGCTCTATGATTTCCTCCCGTGTTGGTCTCTTTTTCTCCGGCACGTCCGTCAACACTTTGGCCAATTTTCCTTTTACCTCCTCCAACTGCAGCTTCAGCTTTTTC